>JBKJZK010000412.1:0-1947 GCA_046715215.1 Nitrospiraceae bacterium | reverse complement strand
CTCCTGATCCCGTGCACATCATTGCCAGGCCCTGCAGGCTCATCGGAGGCTTCTATGTCGGACTTCTACCAGAACGGTGTCGTCACGGTACTCCATCGCCTCGGACAGCCGAACGTCGACCAACTGGAGCGAGAGTTGGCGCGTTATGGGCGTGTCAATCCCATCGCCCTGGTCCTCCCCTCCCTCTATGCAGAATTAGGACGCCCGGCATTGAAGGCCATCGTGGAAACCCTGAAGAGTGTGTCGTACCTCAACGAAATCGTCATCTCGTTGGATCGCGCTTCGGCCTTGGAATTTCGCCTGGCTAAGCAATTCTTTTCCGTACTCCCTCAGCGGGTGCGTCTCATCTGGAATGACGGCGGACGCATCCAAGCCATCCTCAAGCTCTTGGTCGATCACAACCTCGATATCGGCCTGCAGGGCAAGGGACGAGGCTGTTGGACAGCCTTCGGCTATGTGCTGGCCAGAAACCACAGCCAGGTCATCGCACTCCACGACTGCGACATCACAAGCTACGGCCGGGAATATCTGGCGCGCCTCTGCTATCCCATCGCCAACCCGAATCTCGGTTATGAATTCTGTAAAGGCTATTACAGCCGCGTCACCGACCGTCTTCATGGCAGGGTGACACGTCTGTTATTCACCCCCATGATCCGAAGCCTCCAACAGCTCGTGGGGCCTCACGCGCTCCTGACGTTTCTCGACAGCTTTCGCTACCCTCTGGCCGGCGAGTTCGCGATGGTGCGGGACCTGGCCTGGATTAACAGAATTCCAGGTGACTGGGGTCTCGAAATCGGGGTCCTCGCGGAGGTCTATCGGAACTGTGCCTTGCGGCGCATTTGCCAAGCCGATATTGCGGATGCCTATGACCACAAACACCAAGAACTCTCGGATCACGATCCCGATGCCGGCCTCCTCAAGATGTGCGTCGATATCACGAAATCGCTCTTCAGAAACCTGGCAAGCGAAGGTGTCATTTTATCTGACGGGGTGCTCAAGACCTTGCGGGCGACGTATTTGCAAGCCGGTCAGGAAGCGATCAGCCGCTACGAAAACGACGCGGCGATCAATAGCCTCACGTTCGACCGACACAAAGAACGGACGGCCGTCGAAGTCTTCTTGAAAGGCATGAAACTGGCCACCGACGGGTTTCTCGACGATCCGCTTGGCGTCCCCATGATTTCCAACTGGAGTCGAGTCACCCATGCCGTGCCCGACATTTTCGATCGCCTGGTCGACGCCGTTGAGGCAGATCACGCCTGGGACCCCACGTCTGAACCGGCAGCCACTCCGTCATGAGCATCGGTCTCACACCACTCACTGCACCAACTGAAGCACGTATCCAAGATATTGGCTCGGCGGAGATTCTCGTCGGGATTCCAAGCTACAACAACGCGGACACGGTCGGGCATGTCGTGCGGGCCGTAAGCGTCGGCCTCGCCAAACACTTCCCTGGTCGTCGGGCCGTCTTGGTCAACTCCGACGGCGGCTCTTCAGATGAGACGCCGGCCATCGTCGCCCGCACCGCCATCGACTTCCAACACTTCTTCATCGCCGACCAGCAAAGCATCCTTCATCGAATCGTCACGCCTTACCATGGCATTCCCGGAAAAGGCAGTGCCTTCCGGACGATCTTCGAGATTGCGCGACGACTGAAGGCCCGGGCCTGCGCAGTCGTCGACGCGGATCTCCGCAGCATTTCACCGGAATGGATCGAACTGTTACTCCGCCCAATCATGGAAGAGGGATACGACTACGTCGCCCCCTACTATCTCCGCCACAAATACGACGGCACGATCACGAACAGTCTCGCCTACCCACTCACCAGGGCGCTCTATGGACAACGGATCCGCCAGCCTATCGGCGGGGAGTTTGGTTTTTCGGGAACTCTCGCGAGCCACTATCTCGACCAACATGTCTGGGAATCGGAAGTCGCGCGCTTCGGCA
>JBKJZK010000411.1:0-4606 GCA_046715215.1 Nitrospiraceae bacterium | reverse complement strand
GTCGACCGGGCCCTCCTGCTCTATGTCCTGCATCTGGCGGAGCCCCATGGGCTGCTCAGCGATGTGAAGCTGCAGCAACTGTGCTTTCTGTGCGAGCTGCAGATGTTCGGCAAGGGCGTCAAAGGCTTTCACTTTGAATTCTTTCGGTTTGCCTATGGGGCCTTCAGCAAGGATCTCGATAATGACCTGATGTCACTGCGCCGGAAAGAACGGGTGGAAAACTTCACGCTATCTGACCAGGCACAGGAAGAGGTCATTCCGTTGCTGGAGAAGGGCATTGAGGGGGTTGAGACGAACGAGAAGGTCGCGGAGATTCTCAAGGCGGTGGTGACGGTGTATGGCCCACAGGACAGCGGGATGATCACCCAGTCGGTCGAGTCAGTCGAATTGAGTACCCCCCAGCAACCGGAGTTCAAGATTCCGATCCGCGATATTGTCTTCCACACGACGCTCTTAGTGCCGTCTCGCATTGAGGTGCAGGCGGAGTTCACGTTGCCTGCCGCGGTGCTGGCCAAGCTCAATCAGGCGATGGGATACTGACTCTGGCCGCTGGCCTGAGAGTCCTGAGTTTTGAGTTATGAATTCTGAGTTGCAGCCATGACTCTCGATTCCCTACTCAGAACTCAGAACTCAGAACAACTCCCCCCTAGAGCCGGTAGAGCTCGCCGTATTTTTTCTCAACATAAGTTAAGAACGGTTCAGGGTCGAGGCTTTTGCCCGTCACGCGTTGGGCGAGGTGATCCGGCGTGAACATCCGGCCCCAGCGATGAATCTTCTGTCCGAGCCAACGTTGCAGTACCATCAGTTGTCCTGCCGCAATTTCATCCTCCAGGTGTGGGATCTCCAGTTTGGCCTGCTCATAGAATTGCACGGAGTAGAGATTGCCGATCGTGTACGTCGGGAAATACCCGAAGGCCCCTAACGACCAGTGCACGTCTTGCAGCACGCCTTCTGCATCGTTGGAGGGGACGATGCCCAGGTATTCCTCCATTTTCTGGTTCCAGATCCCCGGCAGGTCCTCCGGGCGCGTCCGGGCTTCAATGAGATCCTGTTCGATTTCGAACCGCAGCATGACGTGGAGATTGTAGGTGAGCTCATCGGCCTCGACCCGAATCAGCGACGGCTTCACGCGATTGATGGCCGCGTAGAATTGTTCCCCATCGAGGGCACGCAATTGATGATGAAAAGTTTGCTGCAGCATGGGGTAAAAGAAACGCCAGAACGATCGCGACCGGCCCACGCAGTTTTCCCACATGCGCGATTGGCTCTCATGAATGCCGAGCGAGACCGAATCGCCCAGCGGCGTGCCGAAGTAGCGAGGATCGAGACCCTGGTCGTACAGCCCATGGCCGCCTTCATGGATACAACTGAACAGGCAAGATTGGAGATCGTGTTCGTGCACACGTGTTGTGACGCGTACATCCGTCGGATGGAATGACGTCGTGAAGGGGTGCGCCGACAGGTCGAGGCGCCCCCGTTCGAAGTCATACCCCATGGCGATCAAGACCATCCGGCCGAACTCCAGCTGGCGCGCCTGATCGAAGGTGTGAAATAAAATCGTATCGTCGAACTGAACCGAACTCTGCTGAATTTGTTTGAGCAGCGGCACGAGACGCCCCTTAATTTGTGCGAACAACGGGCGCAACGCCGCGATGGTAGAGCCTGGCTCGTACACATCGAGTAAGGCATCGTATGGCGAGTCTCGGTAGCCGAGGTACTCGGCCTCTTTTCGCTTGAGCGACAGGACCGTGCGGAGATTTGGGAGAAATTGAGAAAAGGCGTGATGTTCTTTTGCCTCGGCCCACACTTGCTGCGCCAGCGAACATTCTCGGCTGAGCGTCATGACAAAATCGGAGGGAAGCTTCTTCGCGCGGCTATAATCACGCCACACTTCGCGGAGCAACGATCGAGCGGGCTCGTCCCACCCATCCCCTGGACTGTCCCGAATCTCACCGGTCCCTGGATCGACCCAGGTGGCGAGCAACCGTTCAATTTCCGGCGAGATGAGCTTCTGGTGTGCGATGCCCTGGAGCGTCGAAATCTGCTCGGCGCGGGCCTCGCCCCCGCCGGCCGGCATGTAGGTTTCTTGATCCCACGAGAGGAGCGAGGCTGCGCTGTTAATACGCTGGATCTCCAAGAGTTTGGTCGTTAAGGCTTCCACAGTCTTCAGGGTTTTCACAGTAGAGTGTCTCCTCCAGGAACCGTCATGCTATGATCGCGCCGCGTCAATCCGTCTGTTTCGGGTAGTGTACGCAACGAACCATACGTTTTCAAATCAATGGTTGCTCAGAGCGATGAATAGACTCGTATCGGCTGACATCGAGGCCTATGCCCAGGCCCACTCCATGCCGGAATCGGACCTCTGTCGAGCCTTGCGGGATGAGACTCAGCGGCGAATGGAGTCTCCCCAGATGATCGTCGGGCCGCTCGAAGGGGCTCTTCTGAAGATGATGGCGCAGCTGGTGCAGGCAACCAGCGTGCTGGAGATCGGCATGTTCACCGGTTATAGTGCGCTCTGTTTTGCGGAAGCGTTACCGGCGAATGGGACGGTGCTTACGTGTGAGCTCGATGAGGAGTCAGCCGTTCTCGCGCGCCAGTATTTCGCGCGATCGCCAATCGGAAACAAGATCGAGGTCCGCATGGGGCCGGCGCTCGATACGATGCGGCACCTCAAGGGACCGTTCGATCTGATCTTCATCGACGCCGACAAAATCAACTATGTGAATTACTACCGGCGGGCGCTCGATTTGCTGTCGCCGCATGGGGTGATTCTGATCGATAACGTCCTGTGGGACGGGGATGTGCTGAAACAGCCGGCGCCGGATGAGAAGACGGCGGCCATTCAAGAACTAAATCGAGTGGTCGCAACCGATCCGCGTGTCACAGCGGTCCTTGTGACAGTCAGGGATGGGGTTTTGGTGATTAGGCGGAAGCCAGGCCAAGGTTGAAGCTGAGGTTTAGCAGGAACATCATAGCCGGCAGCATAGGCTACATCTTGACCTTAACCTTGGATACCCCACTGTACTCTGCTGCAATCGCCGATGTTCAGGCGAGAGGCACGGGGCTAGAGGCTAGGGGATGACCAGAATGATTGTCCTCTCTCTCGCCTCGTGCCCCTCGGCCCCCGCATGGCTTCCAAGCGATTTCGCGACGAACCGTTATGAATAATACGGGTTAAATTGTTCGACGCCCGTCGTCAAGGACTGCAGCCACTGCATATGACACCTCAGACAAGCCGCCTGGCCTATGGTGCGATCATCGCTGCCGCTGTGCTCTGGGGCGGGTCGATCGTGGCCCAGAAGCTTGCCCTGAGCGGATTCTCAGCTGTTGAAGCCTCGGTCCTGCGGGACATCGGTGGGTTGGCGATCCTCCTGACCACGTGGTGGTGGCAGGAGGGCACCTTGGCCAAGCTGACCAAGGCGGATGTGCGTATGCTGGGACTGCTCGGGCTCGGCGTGTTGGGCAACCACCTGCTCATTCTCATGGGGCTCAACTATGTGAGCGGGGCCGTGGGTGGGGTGATCATCGGATCGAGTCCGGTGGTGACCGCGCTGCTCTCCGCGATGTTGATTCGGGATGTTCCGCTGCGCGCCGTGTGGGCGGGCGGTCTCCTATCCTTCGCGGGGGTGGGGTTGGTCTCCGTGGCGGGGCTCCAGGCCGCGGGCGATCAGCCGCTACTCGGCAGCCTGCTGGTCTTTCTCGGCGTAGTGAGCTGGGCCCTCTACAGTATCGGCAGCCGGCAGCTCATGGAGCGCCACTCGGCCTTAACCGTCAATTGGGCGACGCTGCTCGTCGCCACCGTCCTCCAAATTCCCCTGTTGTGGACGGATCGCAAGATGCTGGACGCGGGAATAGGGTCCGTGACGCCGGCGGACTGGATGGCGCTGGGATATCTGGTCCTGTTCGCCACGGCCATCGCGCAACAGGCCTGGCTGTTCGGCGTGAAGGGCATTGGTCCCTCACGCGCCTCCGTCCTTGGCAATCTGACTCCTGTGGCCGCCGTCGTCCTGTCTGCGGTGCTGTTGAAAGAAACAGTGGGCACGAGTGAAATCCTCGGCATCGCACTGATCTTAGCCGGAGTTTGGGTGGTAGATCGGCAAACATCCCGGCTCCTAACTTAGTAGGCTGCTGAAAAAGGTGAGGACGGGTAGCCTGCTCGTCCTCCTGCTCGCGGAACAGAGGAGGGGATGGAGCCTGATGTTCTTCTGTGCTCGCGCAACGCGCGGCCTCAGAAGGCCCTCGTTGGACGCGCGCAGTGGAAGATCAATCAGTCCCCATCCCTGAAGAGATAACGAGCGAGCTTGGAAGGATCATTTATATCGTTCGACGCGCGCAATCGAGGATCAACCAGGCCACCCTTTTGAGAGCGAGTACTAAACTGCTGCGTCCTTGCTGGCGGGCTTTTTGAGCAGCCTGCTCCAATCGAGTCCGTTCCGCCTGTCCTGCCCTAAAAGGAAATAGCCAGGTTATCCTTCCCCCGTGCATCGTTCCCCCTCGCCTCGTTTCAGTGTTTGCAGTATGATGCGGCTCAATTTCCAAGTGAGGAGCTGCGCATGCTGGAACAACGCATCGAAGAAGTGAACAAAGCGAACCACGCGTTCTATGC
>JBKJZK010000410.1:0-3081 GCA_046715215.1 Nitrospiraceae bacterium | reverse complement strand
TCATAGAGGAGGGACAAGCTCCCGGCAGCGATCATACGGACCACTTCGCCGGGTCGTTGAAGGGAGACAGCAGGCCTGCGACAAGGACATTCGTATCGATGACGACTCTCACCGTCGCCGAGCTTTCTGAGTCGCCGCAATCTCCGCGTTGATCTCTTCGTGGGATAGCTTGTCGGTTCCTACCGCCACGGAGTGAGATTGCAAGGCTTCAACAGCGGCAATCGCTGGCCTGTCTGAGGGCAACCAGCGAGCCCTCCAGCGTGTCCTCAGACACAGCCGAAAGAATGGCGATCGGTTTCCCGTTTGACGTGAGCACCAGTTCCTTGTCGCGAGATAGTTTTGTCCAGACCTCAGAGGGTCGCCCTCGCAAGTCGCGCACAGTAATGAATTTCATGGCCGGATCTCCTTCATGTGAGTGACGTTACGGTACATATATCATACACGAATGTCAATCAATGAATGGTCCGTGCAAACACAGGCCGGGATTCAATTCGGTCTGGGTCGAGATGTTTTGATCCGGTAGGTGCCCGCGCGCCGGTAGAGCCAGGAATGAGCCAGTTCACGCTTCCAGTAAATTAGGAGGCGGGGCCTGGTCGGCGTGAAGGCCACTGATATGCGACCGCATTGACCGATGTTAGCGTGGGAGGTGGGGCAGATGCTGTTCAATTCCTATCGTTTCAGAAACAACGCCCGGGACGGTCCCTTCAGGTGTCGGGAAAATCATGCGAGCCAAGAGGCCTGTTCGGGTGGTGGTCTGGGTTTTTTGCATGATCCGTTTGAGATGCTCTTTGACGGTGTATTCGCTCAGGTGGATCCGGTTCGCGATTTCTTTATTGGTAAATCCGAGCATGAGATAAATAATGACCATTTGCTCGCGTTCGGTCAGGTGATAGCGTTGCCGCATGTCGGCGTCTGGGCATTCGAGCTTTTGCTGATTCAGCTTTTCCATGATGACGAGGAGTCTGCTGTTCCGCGCGAGGGGTTCATCGGGAATACAGAATCCGCGTAGGAGGAACCGCTGATCGTTGGCAAAACAGAGCCGTTCCACTTGGATGGACTCGCAATCCTTGGGATGATCGCAGCGCATTAAACGACTGATGAGCTCGCGGACTACGGTATGGATCTTTTCGGGAATGAGACAGGTGCCGTTCTCTCTGGTCGATAGGGGTTGCAGTTGTCGGGTAAATGTCTGGGCTTCGGTGTTCATGAACAACAGCTGCCCCACGCTATTGAAAAGAATGATGCCGGTAGCGCCTTGTTGCTGCTGGCTTTGTGACGGCTTTTGTCCATTGGATGGACTAGCTATTTTTTCTGGCGTGATGATCGACATGTGCCCCCCCACTTGGTACTAGGTCCTAACGCCCTTATGTATTTTCCTTGCTGAATGCCTCGTAGCTGCTGCGGGAGCGTCATTTTCGGGTACTCTGCACCCATCGGCTCCGCCCTGTCAAGGTTCCGGGTTGTGTCCTACGCTTGAGCAAGCTCTAGGCCAGAGTGTTGTTATCGTGCTGTCGAGGGATTGGGCAAAATTCAAACCGATAGGAAACGATAGGATCAGAGGGCTGTTAGCCAGAAACGCATCACAGCTCTTCCGCACAGTGGGTGGTCCAACAAGGCATTCTGTCTGCATCGAAAACGATTCTGCCTGAATCTGATTTGATTCTCATATGTTCGTGTGTGCGAAGGCTGAAGTCCGATGGTTGAAGGTCGAGGTCCGAACACTTCAGCCTTCAGCCTTTAGACCGCCTCACCTTTCACGGTTTTTCTAACGCTGCGGGGGCTGTTCGCGCATGGTGCGGCAGAAGAGTTCTGTCAGCGTGGGATCGAAGGCGGTGCCGGCTTGCTGCTCGATCTGTTGCAGGGCTTCGTTGATGGGGAGGAATGTTCGTTGCGGTTTTTCGCCGGTCAGGTCGTCAAACACTTGGGCGATGCCGACAATGCGAGCAAGCAAGGGGGTGCGTTCTTCTCGTAAGCCAAAGGGGTAGCCCGTTCCGTCCCATCGCTCGTGATGAAGGGCGATAATCTGCACGGCGTCGGCTGATAATCCGATCGCTCGGCCCATCCTCGCGCCGAGGTCGGGACGATGGGTCTGCGGGTCGGATTCCCTGTTCAGCACGTGACCGTCCGGGATGCTGAGCAAGTCGAGATCGTGCACGAGTGCGCCGAGTGCGAGTGACTGCTGTTCTGCGATGGGAAGGTTGAGTCGATCGGCAACGAGCGTCGCAGAAAAACTGACACGGTTTCCATGATTGAGCAGGTGGCGATCCTTGGCTTCTATGAGGTCGGAGATCAGGGGAATCAAAAGCGACGTCTCATCGCTCTGTGATGCGGAGAGCGATCGCGCGCGGGTCATGGTGCTGTAGTCGGCCACGAGGGCGTGCCAAGCCTTGGTACAGGCTGGTTCCGGGCCCCAGAGTGGCGTCGAGTTGGTGACGACCGGGCGCAATTGATCGAGCCGCAGTTTCTTCTGCGCGGTCTGCAAGGAAATGGCCAGCAATTCTGAGGCATTGAATGGTTTCACGAGGAAGCCGGCCGCGCCGTGGCGGATGCAGTCCATCGCCGATTGAAGACTGCCGTAAGCCGTGACCATGATGACCTCGATCTCGGCATGCGTGCGCTTGATGTCATGCAAGAGGTCCGAACCGGAACGATCGGGCAATTTCAGGTCCAGCGTGACGAGATCGACACCATGTTCGTCGAGGACGGCGAGCGCTGCGCGCGCATTCTCCGCGGTGAGAATGTGGAAGTCTTTCCCGAGGATCTGTTTGAGGGCGGCGCGCGGGGCTGCCTCGTCATCGACGATCAGAACGGTCGGTTTAAAGTCGGTTGTGTCGGGGACGAGACTCGAAGCCATAGGGGTACTTGTATCGTTATCCCCGCGGCCGGTCAAGGAAATCGCGCGAATACACGTGTTCGCACAAATCGCCCGGAACGCGTTACTCATGAAGTATGTCTCGCATGCGACGAGACAGGCTTACGCAGCACGCCCTGCGCGTCAAAGTTCACGAATGACGAGGGACGAAGAACGCTGCAAGGCCGAATTGACGATTGGAGCAGAAACGTTCATGGATAATGCGGGCT
>JBKJZK010000409.1:0-2803 GCA_046715215.1 Nitrospiraceae bacterium | reverse complement strand
TCTCATGGCCAAACCGTGCACCATCTTCCGCATGGTATCCATGCGCCGGGAGTCGGCGCCATTCGTTCCACCCTCCAGATTGCCGAGCCGGCGGTAATTGCCGAACGAACGGGGATTACCACCGTGGCCAATTTCCGCTCCCGTGACATCGCCGCAGGCGGCCAAGGGGCTCCGCTGACGCCAGCAGCACATGCGCTGCTCTTGAAGCACGCGCATCGTGCACGGTTGGTGGTGAATCTCGGGGGCATCAGCAACGTGACGTATGTGCCGAAAGGAGGACACCTCAGCGGGGTGCAGGCATTCGATACCGGGCCGGCCAATATGGTGTTGGATAGTCTTATGGTGCGTGTGACCGACGGGCGGCTGTTGATGGATCGTGATGGAAAACTGGCCATGAAAGGGCACGTCGATTCACGACTGTTGGGCAAGCTGCTTGCGCATCCTTTTCTGTCCAAGCGGCCGCCAAAATCGACCGGGCGGGAAGCATTCGGTTCTGAACTCATCGAGGAACTGATCGCGATTCAGCAGCAACGCAGCCTCTCGATCGAGGATCTGTTGGCGACCTGCAGTATGTGGACGGCCAAGGCGGTAGGAACCTCTCGACGGTGGATCAGCGGTAAGATCGATGAAGTGGTGGTGGGCGGTGGTGGCGTCCGTAACCGTGCGATCATGAGCCATCTCGCGACGGTCTTCGCCCCGGTTCCGGTCACCACATTTGAGGCCCTGGGGTGGGACAGTAAGGTGTTTGAGGCGGTGGCCTTCGCCCTCTTGGCCTATCAAACCGTGACGGGACAGTGGGGCAACATCCCGTCTGTGACGGGCGCGAACCATCCTGTGCTCCTTGGCACAATTGTCCCGAACGGGCCTCGCTGGCGTGAATTACTTCCCTGGCGATAGCTGCACGATGGAGAATGTATTAATTGGCCTTGCCATCGCGATCCTGGTTTTCCTGGTTTGGCGGCTGAGGGTCTCGTCAACCACTGAGTCAGTCATGAAAGAGACCTTTGTCCTTCCTCCTGGCGTCACGCTGCGTCCCCAGCCTCTGCTGACTGACACTGATCTCTTGCTCTACAATCTCATACGTTTGGCCGTAGAAGACCATTATCTTGTCTTTGCGAGGGTTCCGCTCTGGTCTATTGTCAGCGTCGAGGCGGAAGGGAAGGCCCGGTCGCAGGTGTTGAGACAGATCGCACTGAAGCAACTCGACTTTGTGTTGGTCCACCCAGGAACGAAGGCTGCGGAGCAGGTTGTGTTGCTTGAGGAAGATTTCCCCCCTCAGCCACACGAGGTCACTCGGAGACTGGAGGTCCAATCTGTCCTACAGGCAGCCGGCATCACGTTCACCACCTTGAATCCCCACACGTCCTATACGGTGCCTCAACTGGCTCAGCTGTTTGGCGTCGGCGATGACGAGTGACTGCCACTGCGTATTGCCGACACATCCCCCACCTGTCTTGGGGTGGAACCAGCCCGCATTACTCATGAGGGCTGTTGCCGGTCAGTTGAGGATCGGTTCCTCATCGCGCATCGGCGCCGAGTCGAGGGCTTTCCGTGCTAACTCTGCTTCAGCGCTTTCAGAATATTGATCGACCACGCTCTCGTACATCGTACGAGCTTTCTCGTGATCCTTCAGCCTTGTGTAGATTTGCCCGATCTTCAAGGTAGAGGCCGCAAGCTTCGGACTGAGCGGGTAGTAGGACACAATGTGGTAGAAAGATTTCAAGGCTTCCTTGTAGCGCCCTAATCGGTACTGACACTCTCCCACCCAGTATTGCGCGTTGGCTGCCAGCGAGGACTGCCCGTGGAGTTCGAGAAAGAATCGAAAGCCCGCGAGCGCGGCCTCGTAATCCCTGTGCTTGAACTCCTCCATCACTCGATCATAGAGATGTCGAGACGAATCCTGCATGTTGGAGGGGGCGGCGATGGCGAGATTGAGAGAAAACAGCACCGCGATCATTCCTGGGAGCACGATCATCAGCCTCTTCATCGTAATGCCTCCGTACTGCTCGGCACGGTCTCGGTACACATCCTCTCGTGATATCGCAATCGCCGTGCCACCAGGCAACTATCCGGTGTGGCTAAAACCGCCGAAAATCCACGAGCTTGGCGCCATTCGACGCTGCGAATTGAAGAGTAACTACCCCCGCCTGAGCAACAGATTTGTACGCTCTGTGCATGAGTCGCCTCGCTTGACAGAATGGAATCCACCACTCAGCAAAGTGGCTTCAATACACGGTTTGTGGAGAACTTGACTTGCTTGCCTGTCGTCGAAATAATGCCGCTCGGTCGCTTAGCACGCATTATTCATAACGGTTCGTCGCGAAATGGTGGAGTGGCGTGCGACAAGCGCGAGGAGCGTGACTTGCGTGACGTGTGAGCCCTGTCCCTACCTGTCGCGCCGTTCCCGCCAGTCTCGCCAGTCTCGCTTGAGTGCGATTAGAGGGAGAAAGGTGCGGTGAAGGGAGTTGGACATGATGACTGATCCTCCGCCGAACCCATTCGGCGGAAAGACCTTGATCGTCGACGCGAAGGACGGCGACTCGTACCCGCGACCCAGTGCGGCACTACTCGATGCAGGAGAGCATGACCAGGTCTTTGTTCGTCCCGGGATCTACGAGGACAAAGTCTTTATCACGGGGCGACCGATTCATTTGGTGGGGGCCGGTCGAGACGAGGTACAGATTTTTTCCCGCCGTGGGGGGCCCCTCTATCTCCAGCAGGTCCCAAGCGGTCGCATCTCCGGCATCACGTTTCGATACGTCGGAAGCGATCAGAATTCAGCGATGAACCTGCTCGATTCCTC
>JBKJZK010000408.1:0-3743 GCA_046715215.1 Nitrospiraceae bacterium | reverse complement strand
TCCCAGCGCACCATCAGAGTTCGTTGCTGCATTCAGAAAATACTATGGGCCAACCATGAATGCGTTCGAAGCTGCAGAAAAGAATGGTCGAGCCGGTGATCTGCAAAAAGAGCTGGAAGTTCTGTTCGACAGCCAAAACAAAAGCCCACGCAAGGATGCCACTTCCATTCCTGCGACCTTCTTGCGCGTTACTGTTTGCGCATAATTCACCAGTACGCCCGCGCGACGTCGCCCTAAAATCCTGAAAAAAGGTGCCAGGAACCGTTCGTGGCGCGCCATCAGAAGGGGACTAAGTACACCGCGCTCGTCATCCACAAGGACGAAGCAGGTCGAAAACAGCATGAGGAAAAATGGGATTCCACGAAGGCTGGGGCAAGGCCCTCGATCAGCTTGTTGCGCATATGAAGAACTCGTAAGCTCAGCTGTATAAAGAGTGATGGATACGCCTCCGCCGTTGCAGTAGACTTGCCCACAACAGATTGCTGAAATTGCCTTGCTATATTGCAGGGACAGAGTGCACCGGACTTCATCGTGAGGACTCATACATGCCGGCCTGGCTCTTTCCTCTACTCAAAGCCGTTCTCCCGCATATCGGAACCATCGTGTCCGCCGCTTCGCCGGTATTCACCAAGAAAAGATCTGATGCTGCCGCCAATCCGTCGATGTTGCTGCAACAACAGATCTCGGAACTTCAGAAGGCGGCAGCTGAGAACGATGCACACATCAAGGAGTTGGCCGCTCAGATCCAACATACTGTCGAGGCGTTGGAGAAGGGCGCATCAATTGCGGAACGAAGGCAGCAATGGATGCTGTTTCTCTGTATCGCGGCAACTGGATTGTCCGTGACGGCCCTCTGCGCTGCGTTATTCATCCTTGTCGCGCGATAAGCTCTTCCGTACGTCTCACCGGATCTGAGACGATCGGAAGGGAGAACCGTTCTGGCACGTCGCTTACTGTATACTGGCTACAAAAGATTGGTGTTTGGTCACCCAGGCAGAGAGTCTACCTCTCATTGATCAGGGAACGGAGTTTCAGTTGACCCATCCTGGCAATGCACATCGCCTTGTTGTGATGACGATCTTCTTATGCAGCCTGGTCAGTGCGGGTTCTCCATACCCCACCGGGGCGGCAGTCTATGAATGCCTCGATGCAACAGGGAAAACCGTGCTCACAAATAAACAATCAGCCCTCCATCACTGCCAGGTCCTCAGTGAGGAAACTGCTCCAACTCCCACGCCACCTGTATCCGGCACAACGCCGCAGGGTTCACCCCCACCCGTCAACCCTGATATGCCCCCCGCACCTCCGTATGTTCCATCCAGGCCCATGCTCCCGCCTAAGCAACCTGATACTCAGGGCGCATCGATGGGCTCGCATCCTGCGCCAAATCCTGATACGTCGTCATCCTCCTCCTCTCCCCAACCCTGTTCTCTAGGACTGAACCCCCTTAACCCGATGAGCGGTCCCCCTTGTGTTCCGTCAAATCAATCCGGAACGCAGCCATCCGGAGCACCCCCGGCCCCGTCTCAGTAATACGGTTGTGCCCCACATGAACAGCTGTGAGCAACTATTTCCCGGCGCCTGGCAAGGATCTGGCCCATCTGGTCTCGTTGGTCTGCCGTGTTTGTTTGGTTCGACGAACGAGAGAGAGACAAGACAGACCTGCGCACCAGATAGACCGCCCTGGCCTCGCGTTCTTGCCGAGGGGGAAACCTGTTTGCAGCGACCTTTCAGTGGAGTATACTGTGGGTGACTCTAGCCTGAAGGAATCGTATGCCTCTCGTAATCGATCGAAGGATCTGGACCGCCTTCCCATTACGATTGATCCTGAGATCGTCCGTGGGATCCCAGTTTTTCGGGGAACGCGTGTGCCTGTCGATGCCTTAATCTGCAACCTTGAGGCCGGTCGTACTCTTGACGAATGTCTCGACAACTTCCCGACCGTGACGCGAGAGCAAGCGATTCAAGTTCTTGAATTCTCCCAGACCATGCTCCTCAAACTGCGCAAGACTGCGTGAAGATCCTCGACGAATCCATTCCCCGCTCGCTCATGCTACGATTTCCTCACTGGGACGTCTCGGCTGATCAAGAGATAGGCTGGGCCAGCTTGAGGAACGGCGAGCCCGAGCACGGAGAATTTTTATTATCGTGACCGCCCTCCAGAAAAAGGCCCACGTGAAACTGCGTGTGACTGCGAGAGCCAGCTGAACCATCGCAGAATCCATTGTTCTATGCATCTCTCAATTGTCATTCCAGCTTTTAATGAAGAGCGTCTGATTGAACGCTGTCTGCAGTCCATTTCTGCATCACTCGCAGCAAATTTCAAGCCCTGTTTTACATCGGAAATTATTGTGGTCGACAATAATTCCACCGACAACACGGCCAACCTTGCAAGGCAGGCAGGTGTTCAGGTCGTTTTTGAGCCCATCAATCAAATCGGTCGGGCACGCAATGCCGGCGCAGCAGCGGCGACAGGAGATTGGTTGCTGTTTGTGGATGCGGACAGTGTTTTAAATCCCGGATTGCTTGCTGATATCTTGCGGTTGATAGAAGACGGGAAGAGCGTCGGTTGTGGCAGCACACTACACATGCAAGGATTGCCATGGTGGGCGAACTGGACATTGCAGCTGTGGACGGGCACCTCGATTCTGTTTCGCTGGGCGGCGGGTGCGCTGGTCGTGTGTCGCAGCGATGCGTTTCGTGATGTCGGTGGTTTCAACCAGGAACTCTACGCCGGTGACGAGATAAGCTTAAGTGAGCATCTCAAGCAATGGGGGCAACAACGCGGCCTTCAATTCATCATCTTGAGAAAGCATCCGCTAGAGACGTCATCACGCAAGGTGGCACTCTACTCCGGGCGAGAGATTGCCGGTCAGATCCTGCGAGTCATTCTACATCCACGTCGGACATTGCAAGACAAGAAGCAGTTATCGATTTGGTATGATGGAAGGCGTTGAATCGCCGCATTATCCAGAAGCGATGTGGGGGGAAGCTGGATGCAAGAAGCTCGCTCCGTCGAAGTTTTGGAACTTTTTGTCTGCGCGAGCGGCGTAGCGTATGGCGCGCTCTTGGCCTACGGACTCAAACAGCAATGGCGCTGGCTCACTGATCCACCAGAATGGACATCGGTGATCTATTTTCCCACAGTCGTAAAGATGATTTGGGGTCCCAAGCATGTCCGCAGCTTTGCATATTTGACGGCCTACGGCTCTTTCGTGATGAGTCTAATTTGTCTTGCGCAATCATTGATTGGTTCATTCTAAGCGACCCAACCACGAACCGGCTCCGTAAACCATTTCACGGCGCGGGGCAGGGATCTGGTCCATCTGGTCTCGTTGGTCTATCTCGTTTGTTTGGCTCGAATAACGAGAGAGCGCGAATGCGTGTTCTTCCACTCAGGCCCGCTGATACTTCGAGAATCGACGTGTCCATTCGCGGGGCATCCTGACGAATCCACGAGACGGATCTCACACGAAGTCCTTTATACCTATTGAGCTCGTCGCCCAGGCCACGTAGGCACGACTGTGTTAACAACGCGAGGAGCCAGGGTCTGACCCGAGGTTGTAGAGTTCCTTTAAATGAGTCAGATTGTAACTCGATTCGCTAGAACCTCGATGCCGTCAGCGTCACGTCCGTGCTCGCCCACGCTCGGCGGAAGCCCGCTTCGGCTGCGTCCGCTTCGGTGTTCTTCCCCTGCGCCCGGAGCGCCTGCGCGAGCCCAAACAGGGCCCAGCCGTTCTCGG
>JBKJZK010000407.1:0-1717 GCA_046715215.1 Nitrospiraceae bacterium | reverse complement strand
GGAAATCTCCGATATTTCTCGCTCACTGAAAGCGTTGGCCAAGGAGCTCAACGTGCCGGTCGTCGCGCTGTCGCAGCTCAGCCGTGCGGTGGAAGCCAGGAAGCCACCGATTCCCATGCTGGCGGATTTGAGGGAGTGCGTGACAGGGAACACCCTGGTAATCCTGAGTGACGGGCGGCGGGTGCCGGTGCGGGATCTTGTCGGTACCACCCCCGAGGTGCTTGCTCTGTCCAAAGAAGGGCGGGTCAGTACTGCCCAGAGCGACAAGGTCTGGCTGGTTGGAAATCGACCTGTTTCCCTGGTTCGTCTGGCCAGCGGCAGGGTGATACGCGCTACAGGGAATCATCGTCTCCTCGGAGCCAATGGATGGAAACGCGTGAGCGAACTGGGTGTTGGCGACCGGCTTGCGATAGCCCGCGAGCTTCCGGAACCGTCGGTCACGGCTGCATGGCCGGATTTTCGCGTGGCTCTGTTGGGGCAGCTCATCGGTGACGGCAGTTATCTCAGTCATCAACCTATGCGGTATACGACTAGTTCCGAGGAAAACAGCGCGATCGTAACCGAGGCCGCGCAAAAAGAGTTTGGGGCCAGGGTGACGCGCTACGCAGGCCGGAGTACGTGGCATCAACTGCTCATCAGCGGCAACGGCAATCGCTGGCACCCTGCGGGCGTCAACCAGTGGCTCCGCGAGATCGGCATTTTCGGACAGCGGTCGTATGAGAAACGGATTCCCGAGTCTGCATTCCGACTGGGGAACGCACAAATCGGTCTTCTGCTTCGGCACCTGTGGGCTACGGATGGCACGATCACGCCGAGAGGGAAGGGACGAGGAGACCATGCGGTGGTTTTCAGCACGAACAGCCAAGGTCTAGCCCAAGACGTGTCCGCGCTGTTGCTCAGGCTCGGCATTGTGGCTCGGCTCCAGCAGGTGCAGCAAGGGACATATCGCCCCATGCATGTGATGTGTGTCTCCGGTGGCATGGATCAGCAGCGGTTCCTTGATCGGGTCGGTGCATTTGGGCCAAAGAATGGGGGTGCCGGCAAGCTGGCTGCTGCGCTCAAGGGAAAGATCCAGAATACCAATGTCGATACGGTTCCCATCGAGGTGTTCTCGCAAGTGAAGCATGCGATGCGTGCGCGCGGCATTTCGCAACGTCAGATGGCGGTCATGAGAGGGACCTCCTACGGTGGCTCAGCGCACTTCAGCTTTGCCCCCTCACGCAGCATGTTGGCTGAATATGCTGCAATTTTGGATGACGGTGTTCTTGCTGCGCAGGCTACGAACGACCTCTTCTGGGACCGCATTGTGAGTATCGAGCCAGATGGGATGGAAGAGGTATTCGATCTAACGGTTCCAGGACCGGCATCGTGGCTTGCCGATGGAATTGTCAGTCATAACTCCGGTGCGATCGAGCAGGACGCAGACGTCGTCATGTTCATTTACCGTGAGGACGTGTATGACCAGAATTCCGAACGGAAGGGCATTGCCGATATTCTCGTGAGTAAACATCGCAACGGCCCGATCGGGAGAAAGGAGCTCTTCTTCCACGACCGCTTCGCGAAGTTCGAGAGCCTCGACAATCGCGAACCGGTTTGACCATGAGTCACCTCCCTCGTATAATCTTTCTGACCACCACAACCGTATCTGATTCCATCAAGAGAATCGTGCAATTGTTCACGACACGAGTCATTCCGAGCCGAGCGGCGAAGAGCCGAG
>JBKJZK010000406.1:0-6441 GCA_046715215.1 Nitrospiraceae bacterium | reverse complement strand
TCGCGGACATTCGCACGGTCGAGCCGGTCGGCTATGGGGTGAACAACAGCTTCCGTGAATTGATGGTGCAAGTGCACGATACCGTGCCGCACACCGTCAACATCGTGACTGCGGGCAATCCGCCAGGACAGCCGATTGAAGTGGCGCTCGAAGCGGGGAAGACCGTGTCGTTCATGATGCCGGACAAGCTCTATATGACGCCGATGGCGTTCCTGAACGGCGGGACCCATACCACAGGGAGCGGCTTGAACTTCAGGGCCGGTCCGATCGCCCAGAGATTGGCCACCAATCCTGATGTATCGCAGGCGTTCAACAGCCAGATCCATGGCGATCCCTATACGCCGTTGCTGCGTGCCTACACGGGAGACACTATGGTCTTCCGTCTCTTGCACACCCTGATGAACGAGACGATGACCTGGACCATCTCGGGTCATACCTTCCTAAGTGAACGGTATGCCGGCGATGCAAACAGGAAGAATTCGATGCATGTCGGGATTGCAGAGCGCTACGACCTCGTGGTGCCGCAAGCCGGGGGGCCGCGGTTGCAAGCAGGTGACTACATCCACTTTAACGGTCGCTCGTCGAAGTTCTCTGAAGGGGCCTGGGGCCTCCTCCGCGTCTACGACAAGGAGCAGACCGATCTGAAGAAGCTTCCGGCCGGCTTCTCGATCAAGGGCGATATTCCCAAGGCGTTGCCGGTTTGTCCGGCTGACGCCCCGGTAAAGAACTTCAACGTTGTGGCCTTGGATTATCCGGCCATGAAGTTCAACGCCAAGGCGCCGGAGTCCATTGAAGTGGATTTCGAACGGAAGATCCAAATCAGCAATCCCGAGGCGAAAATCTATGCCTTGGAAGAGGATACTGCGAAGGTGGCGAGCGGTGCGCACCCGATGCCGCTCACGCTTCGTGTGAATGTCGGCGATTGCGTCAAAGTCAATCTGAAGAACAAGATGCAGGACAGCAAGGCCTCCTTCTCCGCGATCGGTTTGGCCTTCGATCCGAAGGATTCGATGGGTGCCAACGTCGGTAACAACCCAGGCGATCAGACGATCTCTCCTGGAGCCGAACGGACCTACACCTACTACGCGGATCCGTTTAACGGTGAAACCACATCGTTGGTGTGGGATTGGGGCAACGTGATGACGAATCCACGCAATGGCTTGTTTGGAGCCGTGGTGGTCGGTCCGAAGGGGTCCAAGTATCGAGATTCGAAGACCGGGGCCGATCTCACGAACAAGAATGCCTGGTCTGCCGACGTGCTCATCGATCGCTCGGTGCCGGGCAACGAGATGCGAGCCAATTATCGCGACGTCGCGTTGTTCTTCCAAGACGAAGACAACATCATCGGCACGAGCTTCATGCCATATGTGCAAAACGTGGCGGGTCTGACCGGTGTCAACTATCGGTCGGAGCCGTATAAGTATCGCGAAGAACAGGGTTGCTCGCTGGGCAAGATGTTCCAGCCCTGCAAGGCGGACAAGCCGGAGGACCCATCCACGCCGCTCATCGAAGCGCATACGGGCGATCCGGTGCGTATCCATGTGATTGGGGCGAGCAATGAGCAGAACGGGATGTTCAGCGTCGAAAAGCATGAGTGGCCGATCGAGCCCTTCATGCGCGGCGCGGATCTCATCAGCGTGGTCGAGTTCGCCGGTTCGGAAGTGCTCGATGCGTTCCTGCCCTCGGCCGGCGGACCGTCCCGCCTGCCGGGCGACTATGTGTATAGCAACCAGCGGTTGCCATACTCCCAGTCCGGGCAGTGGGGCTATGTGCGTGTGTTGCCGTCCGGCGATACGCGGTTGCTGCCTCTCGCCGGTGCCGGTGCAGGAGTGAAGAGCGCATCGGTTGAGCAACCGGTGCAGGTCATCCCGGTCGCAGCGAAGTAAGATCGAGCGTCCTGCTCTGTGCAGGATGTGGCGAATCAGGAGAAGGGGGGGAGGCCGACGGCTTCCCCCCTTTTTCTTTGGCACGGTCTTTTGATACGATGGGTGAGTGTCCAGTTCGCTCACACGAAGGAATCGTGGAGGATTCATGAGGGTGCTGTTGTTCGTTTTGTGCGGATGGTTGGCGCTGGGCCTTTCTGTCGCCTGGGCGTATGAGGAAATTCAGGTCACGGACGGAGGTACAATCGCCGGCAAGGTGACAATCACGGAAGGGACGCCAATTCCCAAAGGGTTCAACCTGATCACGTTTCCCGATCCGGTCTATTGCGGTCGGATCTCTACCGGAACCGGTTGGCGTATTCTTCAAGAGTTTTCTGTTGCGGCCGACGGAGGGCTCAAAGACGCGGTCGTCGTGTTGGTGGATGCGACGAAGGGGAAGCCCTTCACGTTCGAGCCGCCGACGATTGAAGCGAAGGACTGCCGGTTTCTTCCGTTTGTCAGCGTGGTCAAGGATCGATCGGAAGTGAATGTCGTGAACATGGATCCCGTGTTTCACGATATTCAGGCCTATGAAACCTCTCATCTCGGTCCCCGGGTGTTGTTTAACACACCGTTGCCCATGAACCCGCATCATAAGCACAATGTCGGGGCCGATAGTCACGAGCACCTGGCGGGCCAGCCGATGAAGGAAGTCATTCGTATGACGAAAGACCGCCGGATTTTTGTCATGCAATGCGGATTCCATGCCTATATGGAAAGCTGGGGGCTGGCCGTCGACAATCCATATTTTGCCATCACGCAGGCCGATGGGACCTTCTCGCTTCGTGACGTGCTTCCTGGGGACTACACCTTGGTGGCGTGGCATCCTGGCGTGGGTACGATGACGGAAAAGAAAGTGACGGTTCCGGTTAAGCAGATGGTCAAGGCCGATTTTGTCTTCGAGTCCCCCAAGGGACGGCGTTCCGCCCATGAGATCGAGGAGAACCCGCACTATGGGTTGGGCTCATTGGGTAAATCCATCGATATCAAGTCGACTCTGGAACTGCAGAAGCCCTGAGGCGTCAAACGTGAAAGGTGAAAGGTAAAACGATGAGCACGTGGATCAGAACCTTCAAGATGGCGGCAGGAATGCTCGCGGCCATGACGGTTGGTGCGTGGCCGTCCTTCGCCTATGACGTGATTGATGTTCAGCATGGCGGGACGGTTGAAGGTACGATCACACTCAATGGTGCGGTGCCGGAACCCAAAGGCTTCAACCTCATCACGTTTCCCGATCCAGCCTACTGTGGGCGTATTTCCAATGGACGAGGCTGGCGACTTCTTCGTGATTTTGTGGTGAATCAACAGGGTGGGTTGAAGGATACCCTCGTGTTGTTGGAAGGCGTTGACGCGGGCAAACCATTCGAGCTGTCCGTCCCGCTGATCGAAGCACGGGATTGCCAGTTTGCCCCCTTCATGACCATCGTTCGGAACGGTCATGCGGTGGAAGTCATCAACATGGATCCGGTCATGCACGATATCCAAGGGTACGAGACCTCGATGGAGGCCGGCGCGCGCGTGTTATTCAATACGCCCTTGGTCATGAATCATCAGCACCACAGGGGCGACATCCATGCGATGCACAACCATGCACCGGGTAAATCGTTGGTCGGGCCGCTCTATTTGAACCGAGGACGTCGGACGTTCTACATGCAGTGCGGCTTCCACGCCTACATGGAAAGTTGGGCGATGGCCGTCAACAATCCCTACTACGCGCTGACCGATGCGAATGGGTCGTACAAGATCGACAACATTCCTCCCGGCACCTATCAGATGGTGGTGTGGCATCCCCAGACTGGTCCGGGCGTCACGAAGACGGTCACGATCCAGTCCGACGGCAAGCTGGTCGAACATCTTTCCCTCCTCGCCCCGAAAGGAAACCGTTCCGCCTTCAAAGTCATGGATAATCCTCGCTTCGGTCCAGACGCGCTGGGGTATGCAGTCGACATCCAGCCACTCGTCGAGCATCAGCACTGACCCGCATTGTTCATGAGCGCTTCTGCTGCAATCGCCGATCCGCTGCAACGACGAGCCTCCGTCCGGCGGGCTCGCCCCTCGGACCCTCACCGTACTGTTGGGGACTGGCGCCTTTTTTTGGCACCTGTACCCGTGCTGAAGGGCAGTGGGGCAGGCACCGCCGAAGACGGCGGAGCCAGTCCCCTGGGCTCCGCGCGCCGGTCTCGCGACTCGGCTCAGCGATTTCGCGACGAACCGTCATGAAGAAATGCTGGCTAGGAAGACGATGAGTGAACTGATCATGCGCAGGCGTTCGTGTCGTTGGAATTTGCTGGCCGCAGGTTTGGTTGCCTGGTTCTATTTGTTGAGTGGCGCGGATCAGCTGCTGTTGGCTGCCGGGACCTCATCTGTCCCCAAAGACGCGCAAGAGGCGTTCGACAAGCAACAGTACGAACAGGTGCTTGAGAAGTTGGCCAAGCTGGAAAAGGAACAGGGTGCTGCTTCCGACGTTCGTCGGCTGAAGATCCGCTCCTTTCTCAAACTTGGTAACCCCAAGGATGCACTCGGCGAGTACGACAAGCTGGAATTCGCACTTAAGCAAGATGAGGTGTCTCTCCTTCGAGAGGTGGCGCTGGGGTTCATCGTCATATTGGTGAAGGACATGCGTGAACAAATGCGCGGGGCGGCCTACACGGCGCTCAAAGAGATGGATTCGGACGATGTCGTTCCCTATTTTGAGGATGGGTTGAGCGATGGGTCTGGATCAGTCCGTGCGCTCGCCGTCGAGGGGCTCGGACGATCCGACGCGGGGCGGAAATCGACGAAATTGCGTGCGGCGATCGAGGATCAAGCAGGATTGGTGAAGGCGCGTGTGGTAAAAGCGCTCGGCCGAACGGGAGATCCTGGAGTCATTTCGTTAGTCGAATCGGCTGCCAAGGACGAGCTCACCATAGTTCGTATCGCGGCGTATGGCGCGCTGATCAGGCTTGGCAAGAAAGAGGTCTGGACTAAATTGCAGCAGGCCGCAGAGTCGCTGAATCCTGAGGATCGAGCAGACGCGATTCGCATGATAGCCGAATTGAAAGACCAGCGTGGTGCCCCCATCATGCTGGAGGCCTTGACCTACAAGCAGCCCTCTGTTCGTGGGGCTGCGGCAAGGGGACTGGGGCATCTCGGGCACAAAGAGGCGCGGGGACAAATTGAGCAGTTACTGAAAGATCCTGTGCCTGCCGTTCGAGAATCTGCGGCTGGGGGTCTGGCAGAGCTGGGAGGCCCGGAATCGGTGCCGGCACTCGGTCGGGCGCTCAGTGACGGCAACTTTACCGTGCGTGCTTCAGCGATTGCCGCGTTGCTCCAGCTTGGCCGGCCCTACTCGACGGTGGCCGCCACCGCACAATCGCTGGCCCCGCAGAACGATATGGCCATGCGTGCGTCTGTGGCCTATGCCCTTGGGAAGGCGACCAAGGCCAACGCCTCCGGTGCGATCTCCCTGTTAACCAGCTTGACGGCTGATCCGCTTCCCGGTCCGAAAATTGTGGCGCTTCGATCCCTCGGGCATGTTGGGGATCGTGAGCTGGTTCCCCTTCTGAAGGAAGCCCTTCACGACACGAATGATGCCGTCCGGGCTACGGCAGCAGGGGCGCTGCTGCACCTTCTTCAATAGAAGAAATAAGCCTCTGCAGGATGCTGGGAAAGCCGCTCTTAAGAACCGTGAACCGTGAAAGGTAAAACGTAGGATTGCCGAGTGCTCTTCTTCCGAAACCTTTCACGTTTACGATTCACGTATCACGGATTGCTGGACGACCTTTTTGAGCATCCTGCGTGGTGTTCTCCTGTTGTCCCAGACATGCAGACTAAGGAAGCTTTGGCATTCTCACATGGTTTTCCTGCAGCCTGTTAGCTCTGCATTGGCACCCCTTGTTTCAGATTGACAGGGTAGGGTAGACTTTTGTATATAGATTCTTTCTGAGACGAGCCTCGCCAACGTGGATCTCAATTGCGATAGAGTCGTCGGGGAGGAATACGTTCCCGTTTCCCCTCATGGCTGGTGGTAGAAGATAAAGGAACGAGAGAATACAATAAACTGAGCGGTTATTCGTTCATAACAAGGAGGCAGTCATATGAAGAGTGCGTTATCAGTCATATTGGGCGTGGCAGCCGTCGCGTTTGTCGCGGCGCCTCTCACCTCGTTTGCAGGCGGGAGCATTTCCGGCAAGGTGACCTATGCGGGCAAGGCCGAGCAGAAGGAATTCTCCTTCGCGAAGTTCCCCAACCCCAAGTTCTGTCCCAAGAACCCACACAAGGAATTGATGGACGGGGACAAGCGATTCCTGAAGCAGATTGAAGTCGGTAAGGATGGCGGTCTGAAGAACGCGGTGGTTGCCGTCATTGATGTCGAAGATAAGGCGTTCGTCGATGGGTACCAAGGGACTGAGGTGGTTGCAGAGTTCTGCGAGTTCCTGCCGTTCGCTGGTGTGGTGGTGAATAACAAGTCCTTCAAGGTTGAGAACCATGACGCCGATCCGGATGACCCCAAGTCGGTCCAAGGTGTGCTCCACAATCC
>JBKJZK010000405.1:0-2446 GCA_046715215.1 Nitrospiraceae bacterium | reverse complement strand
GTATAGGCCAGAACGATCCCTGCGCCGATTACCATCCCAACCGGCTGACTCACTGCACACCCCGTGACCACGTTCAGTACCAATCCGAACACTTTGAACTGCGCAGCCACCCATCCGAGATAGGACGCTGCAATGCATAAGGCACAGAGGACCTCGACTCCACGGTTGTACCGCAGACGATAGAAGTCGCCGACGGTCAGGAGGTTCAGCCGATAGAACCGGGGGGCAAAGAATAACCCCACCAGGATCAAGCAGAGGCTTGATCCGAAGGGATCGGCAACCACGCCGCGCAACCCCTGCTTCACAAACGTGGCCGAAATTCCGAGTACGGCCTCTGCGCCAAACCAGGTAGCAAAGACCGTGGCAATCACGATCGGCAGCGGCAAACTCCGACCGGCCACCGCAAAATCCTTCGTGGTATGGACCCGCCTGGCTGCAGCCAGTCCGATCCCCACCGAGAGTAGCAAATAGAGAATGACGAATCCCAGAATCATGGAGGCGGTTCAGACATACCGGTGAGCGAATTCTAGCTAGGCTTCGGCAAGGGCGCAACGGCCAATGCAGACGGCGATGCAGACGAAGGTCAAGGCTGAGGTTTAGCTGAGGGGTGGAGAGCATAGCGCAGAACGATGAATTGAAAACCCATGATCTCTAATCATCGTTCTGCTCTCCGCGTTCATCGTACTCTCAGCCTTAACCTTCCGGAAAGCTGGCGGACTTTTTCAGCATCCTGCTAGCACCCCCCTGTTCCCTTGTGCAATCGCATGGTAGGCTGTTACTAGTTGCTACCAGGAGGGAGGCCCATGAACGATCACGCAATCCATCGGCTAGACTCCTCTCGGAAGACAGCAGGGCTGCGGCCACAGCTCTTCATCGGAGCGATCGGAATAGGGATGGTGTTGGCCGGGCTACCGGCCCAGGCGAGCGAGTCGCAGACACCGTGGGAATGTTCGAGTTATACCGGTGACGCCCACACCCGTTGTTTGGAGGGCTTCGCCGAGTCGCAACGCGACCAGATCGCAGCACTCCAAGGAAAGTTGCAAGCCCAACAAGAGACCGTCAACCTCTTAAAAGATCAGCTCGACCGCCAGACATCCACGAGCGCCGATCTGCAACGCCGACTGGCACAACCACCCGCTGTCGTGCAAGCAGTCCCTCCCCCCTACACCTATCCCCCTGTGGGGCTCAGCCTCTACTTGGGTCACTCCTGGATCTACGGGCCGCCATTTTTTTACCGCCCGTACATCTACGGCCCGCGCTACTATGGACCGCGCCACCGGGGCCACCGCTGGTAACCAGGCCCAGTTCTGATGTAGGCTGAGGTCGAGGTTAAGGTTGAGCGAAGCTCAGACTCTTGTTTGTCTCAACCTTGACCTGAGCCTTAATCTTCCAGAAAGCTGGCTGACTTTTTCGGCATCCTGCCAAGCATAATTGTCTTGAGCCCAATCCCCGACATCGCATACCCTAGGCAAGTTCTAGGACTTGTGCTATTAGGATTGTTGCAGTCACACATAAAAGAAAGGACAGCTCATGCGCTTCATTGTCTCCTGTTTGGTAGCCGTGCTCAGCCTTGGAACCACCGCGGCGTTCGCGACGGCCCCAGAGCCCACGACCGATGAACAAAAAACCCTCTATGCCTTGGGATTGGCCATCAGCCAATCGCTCGGGACCTTCAGCCTGAGCGAGTCTGAACTTGATCTCGTGAAGTCCGGCATCAGCGATGGCGTCTTCAAAAAGGCCCCCAAAGTAGACCTCCAGACGTTCGGCCCGAAGATTCAACAACTGCAACAGGCCCGCGCTTCGGTCGTCGCAGAAGCTGAGAAAAAAGCGGGGACCACGTTCCTCGCGAAAGCCGCGGCAGAATCCGGCGCCAAGAAAACCGAGTCCGGCGCAATCCTCACGACCATCAAGGAAGGGAAAGGTGCGACCCCGAAAGTTACTGATACGGTCAAGGTACATTATCATGGAACCCTCACCGACGGGACGGTGTTCGATAGTTCCGTCAAGCGGGGCGAACCGGCCACCTTCGGCTTGAATCAAGTAATCAAGTGCTGGACCGAAGGGGTGCAGCAGATAAAAGTCGGCGGCAAGAGCAAATTAGTCTGCCCGTCCAATATCGCCTATGGCGACAAAGGCGCCCCCCCTAATATCAAGCCCGGCGCGACGTTAGTGTTTGAGGTCGAACTCCTAGAGATCGTGAGCAAGCCGCCCGCTCCGTAATCCTCACAAGGTCGAGCGGGAGAGTGTCCCGCTCGACCTCGCTTCGCCATGTAGTGACCTTCCCCCGATTCCGTGGACACCCGGTTAAGCCACCGCCGGTCTCGCTTCGAACTCGGCCGGGGAATAGTAGCCGAGTGTGGAGTGACGACGCAGCCGATTATAGAACACTTCGATGTACTGTGTGCGGTATTGGCGATGATAGATGAGCTCTCGCTTCAGTGTGCCG
>JBKJZK010000404.1:0-4700 GCA_046715215.1 Nitrospiraceae bacterium | reverse complement strand
TTGAAGCCCTTGATCGCCTTGCCGATTCCTTCCCCCAGCTGCGGCAATTTACCCGCGCCGAAGATGACCAGCACGATGACGAGGATCAGGATCAACTCTGTAATGCCAAGACTCCCAAACATGGTGTATTCCTCCTTATGAATGGGACCATCAAGATGCGCTGCTCTCTTTAGCCCGTTTGGAAAATCGTTCCTTCAATCGCTTCCGCGCCTGCTCAGCCTGTTCGAACATCTTCGCTTTGTCGTAGACGCTGATCAAGTTGTAATAGGCCAGCGGCTCCTCGGGATTCTGCTCGACGGCTTCTTCCATAACCTTGATCGCAAGATCCGTCTTCTTATGATTCAGTGCCAGCTCCATCAGCTTGAAACTGCCCTCCAGATGCTTCGGGTCCAATTCGAGCGTGCGGATATAGCATTGGATGGCCATGTCGATGGTATTGTAGTCCGAGACCTGGGGATTATCGAGTTCGACATAGACCCCGGCGAGATTGTACCAAGCCATGGGATCGTCCGGTGTAATTTCTACGAGGCGTTCGTAGTAATTCTTAGCTTCCATGAACTTCTTTTTGTCGGCATAGACCCGCCCAAGATTGAAGAGCGCCAGGACATCGTGGGGGAACACCTCGAGCGCATGCTTGAACTCGGTTTCCGCTTCGTCCGTCATGGCCTTCGTCGCGTAGATCGTACCCAAATTCGAGTAGTACATCGCGAGCGACCGATTCATTTCTGCGCGGAGCCCCTCCGCCATCTCAATCGACTTCTTGACCTCAACGAGGGCGTCATCCATCCGGCCTTTGCTGAAATACAGCTCGCCCAACCTGCAGCGGGCCTGAAAATCGTCCGGCTCGGCCGCCAAGAGCTTTTCAATCTCGGCGATTTCTTCGTCGGGGGTCAGCGGCTGATCGCCGGGATCGACGATAGTCCGGCTTTGTTCAGGAGCAGAAGCGGTTGGTTCGTTCATACGATTCCCTGTAGTAAAAATGCCGGCTAGATATGTCCGCCCGCCAATGAATCCGGCGTGCTAACCATGGGAGCGTTCGTCGCCGGCACCGAATTCGTCGCATCACGCCGGTACCGGTCCATGCTTAAGAGCATGGCGCCGAGCACCACCATGAGCGTCAGATTCGAGTACAGAAGCGCATACCCTGCGATAAACATCAATCCCAGACCATACCCGGCGAGTCGTCCCATGGTGAGTAACTTAATGACCGTGTACGACCAGCACAACAAGCCCGTCATATAGAATGCAAACGGGAGAAAAAACGTGTAGCCCATGCCGAACTGAAAAATCCACCCGATGCCGTCT
Organism: Nitrospiraceae bacterium; assembly: GCA_046715215.1. GTDB lineage: Bacteria > Nitrospirota > Nitrospiria > Nitrospirales > Nitrospiraceae > Palsa-1315. The sequence goes on along the minus strand of JBKJZK010000404.1, from coordinate 3,395 downwards.
GCCGCCTTACGAATGCTATTGGCCATCCCAGGGTCATATCGATTGAGCAGATAATCCAAGAACAGCATTGACATAAACACAGACGCGGCGGTCGCCCAAAACCAGATGGCGCGTCGGCGTTGCCGCTGATTGCGGGTTCGAAACGAAACGCCCCGTCCATAGGCCCACATCACCAGGATGCTGGACAAGACCAGCAGCCCTTCACCCCCGCGATGGGCCTCGTACACGAAGGGCGGAGCCGCCACGGTTCCGATAAAACTATAGATGGTGGACATGATCTGGTAATACAACCAGCCCCCGACCCCCAGGAGATAGGTGATGCCCATGGCGCGATGCGACCATTCGGTGTGGGTGGAAAGGTATTCCACCATCAGGCAGGTCAGCGCGACCAGCGCCACGAAGTTATAGATTGCCGACCCCAGGAAGGCGGGCGGGATCAACAAGAAGCCCACCGTGAGGAGCAACAGGAGCGCGACGCAGGAAATGACGATGCTGTTCGATCCCACAAACCCACGACCGGCCATCCGATTGACGACTCCCACACCCAAGGCAAGAAACAAGAGAATCGCCACGACATTGAGCAACCACTGCCCGATCTGCGTCAGTGCCGTAAAGGTCGGGATAATCCACTCATGCTCCTGCGCCAGTTTGCTGAGATGCATCCCTAACCGCGACACGAGCCGATACAGGATCAATTCCGAGAAGGAGACGATCAGGACGAGCTTGACCGTGTACTGAAACAGAAGGGATTGATCGCTGATCTTCCCCGTAATCCTGTCGATAGTGGAATTGGTGGCAATCACTCCGTACACCCTTGAAGGATCTGTGAATTATACCGATCGAGAGAAGACAGGATCAACGTCGTGCGGGACAGGTCCATCACGACCCCGCCGGCTGCGGCACGCGCACTTCCTGGGTCTTTGCCCGTGCGATATACAGCAATCCATCGGCCATCGAGTAGTTGAACGGCAACTCGCACACGACTTCGCTGACCTTTTCGTAGACATGCTGATACAGGCACTCCGCTTCGTCCGGCGTCATGCCTTCCGACACTTCGTAGAAGAAGCCCAGGCTCAAGTCCTCGGCCGATGGGCGCATGATACGCCTGATTCCATAGCTGCCGGGGTCGCTCATGATCGGCGCTTCTTTTTCCAAATCGAAGAGGCACGGTTGACAAGAGAACCCGTACGATCCGTGAAGCCGCTCGTTCTCCACAATAAAATTCATTGTCTCCCGGGCTTCTTCTTCCTTCTCGGTCGGGAACCCCACAATGATGTAGCAATGCACCGCGATCCCCAGGTCGACGCAATCGTCGGCAATGCGCCGCACCCACTCCTGCTTAATTCCTTTCTTCATGAAGTCCATCACCCGCTGATTGAAGGACTCCAATCCGAACACGATCTTCAGGCACCCGGCATCCCGCATCGACGCCAGGAGTTCACGGGACAGATACTTCTCGAAGCGCATCTCACAGGTCCATTTGATGTCCAGCCTCTTGTCGATGATCTGCTGGCACAACCGTTTGGTCGGGGAGAGGGCAAAGCACTCGTCGGTAAAGAAGAAGCGTTGCGCGCCATATCGCTGCTTGAGCCATTCCAATTCCTCGACGGTCCGTCCTGGCTCTTTCTGCCTGAAGTTCTGGTGATCCAGCGTGAGGGCACAGAACGCACAATCCTTGTAGTAGCACCCTCGTGAAAACTGCACCGGCAGCACCGGCTCCGGCGACAAATACAGTCCGAGCGGAAAGCCGTCGTAGTTGGGGGCCGGCAGCTGGTTAATATTTTCAGAATAAAATGGCTGGTTGACCGTAATCTTCCCATTCTGGCGATAGATCAGGTTCGGGACTTTGCTGAAGTCTTTTTTCCCGGCCAATTGAGTGACGAGTTCGAGCAACGCGGTCTCGCCCTCGAACACGATGATGTCGTCGGTCAGATCGAACAGACTCGGGCAGCGACGTACGTTGTCGACCAATCTGGTGAAGATGCTGCCGCCAATGGTCAGATGGATGTCGGGAGCGGCTTCCTTAATCAAACGACAGAGTGTCAGACCAGGGATAATTTGCGAGGTCGCCGTGATCGACACACCGATCAAGTCCGGCTGATCACCGACAATCGACTGAATGAAGTACTTACGGAAGAGCTGGATGTAGGGGTTCTGGGATTCATCCCTGATGATCTTCATCAGATCTTTGGATGAATAGATGGAATAGTTGCTGAACTGATTGTCGACGACCGTCAGGCGGGTCGGGAAATAGCGTGTGGAGAGTACCTCCAGCCATTTGTCGATGAGAAAGAGACTTTCCTTATAGGCTTCAAGATCGTAAAAGCCCTCCCCGCGGAGGGTCTCCTTGGCCGGCTCAATCCGATCAATGAGATACGGAAAGCGGTCCAGCGACTCCACCACTCTCGCCAAATGCTCGGCACTTCCCGGTCCAGTTTCTCCGGTTCGATTCCGCTCAAGCGTTCGCTGTGTATCGACCAACTCCTGATAGAGCTCTGCCCCATAGGATTGGGTGAGCACCCGGTCTAAGAGCTCGATCCCAAGATCGCGCTGGGAGACGTCGGGTACGCCACCCTGAGCCAAAAACCCCTTCAACGAGGGGAGGCTCAGATAGGGCTGTGACGGATGCCACGTTGGAGGAAAGAGCAGTGAAACCTTCATGCTAATTCACCACCAACTGGGGGAAAAAATAAGTTGATTTCTCAATGAATTCCGACTCGTTTTTATACACTCCGGTATCGGCCAAATGCAACCCTTGAAGGCCCCTCGCTTCCCACTGGCAAGGCCTACTCACCGGTTGGTGATTAGCAGCACGGTACTGTCTGTCACAGAAAACGAGAAACCCCGGCCCGGCCTGACGCCGGACTGGGGTTTCTCGTTACGCTATCGCTCCTACCCCAAGAGGTAAGAGATGGTTTCTCCAGAGACCGGTTCTCCTACTAAAGCTTCAGGGTAAACCAGGTGGAGAGCGCTTTCATGCCGTTACGTTCAATGTTGTTACCGTCCCACACCGCAAACGCGATGGGCACAGACATTCCCGCCTTGAACTGGGTATCGTTGGCATCACCGGTTTCCAACGGGCGCTTCACCACCACGCGCCAGGTTGGACCAGTGTATCCACCACCCTTGACGGAACCAGAAGGTTCCCACACGCCATTTCCGATGACATCCTGATGCGCTTGCGTCGTGAGAGTGCTGAAGCCGTTGGCATTCAGATCCTCGACCGAGCTCACGCGCAGCGTCGGATCGGACATGATGTTGCCCGACCAGATGCCAGGATTGAAAGGCCCAAGGCTCCGGCCGATCCGGTCCGGATAGGTCACGCCGCCCGCCGGCTCTTCGAAATAGTAGTCCCAGAAAATGCCGGGGTATTGGTCGTCCACATCCCAGATGCC
>JBKJZK010000403.1:0-7828 GCA_046715215.1 Nitrospiraceae bacterium | reverse complement strand
ATGTTCCCTGAGGTACCGTTCCAACAGGTCCCGCACCGTCTTCTCGGCCTCGGCGTCCGGCGGAAACCATTGGCCTTCCGCGAGTTGGACCATCACCTTGTGATAAATCTTCTCCGCCAGCTTCTTGTCCGTCACGTCCGTCGACCGACGGATCTGTCGTCCCTGAAAACGCACTCGTAGCCACCACACCGATCCTCGTTTATACAGTGCCACGATGTTCCCCCTTTCGTGTGGCCCTGTCTTGTTCTGGTTTCCCGTGGGACGAATCATAGACCTCGGCTTTAGCCCTCGCAATGAGGGTATCTACGTCGTCGGACTGCCGGCGTCGGTCCACTGGGCGCGTCGGGGTCGGCGGCTCGAGCTGACATTCCGCCAGCCAGGCTTCAATCTGCTCGCGCTGAAAGCGGATGACCCCGTGGATCTTCAGTGCCGGTATCTTCCCTTCGGCAACCCACCCATAAACTGTCGCCGGCTTCACCTGAAGCCACGCCGACACATCTTTGACATTCAGAAGGGCCATACGGTTTAGCTCGCAGCCATCCTTGTTTCTGATGACGTAGAAGGGGCTGACTCGGTAGCGGCCACCTCGCCACGATCCGTGCTGGGAGAGGATGGATACATTCGACGCCGTCGCACCGGGCGTGGCGTCGGGCCCTCGGGACTCTCGGGGGCCGCCTCGTTCGTGGGCGAGGCACTCGCCTCACGCGCGGAGGACGGCGGCGACGGCGGCATGCCGAGCGTCTCACAGAGGTAGTTCACGACGACTTTTTGTACCCACGGCACAGCCGCCTCCACGACTGGCAAGGCAGCCGTGAGACAGTGATCCACGATGCGCTCGCGTTTGGCGCTCTGAACTTGCTCGACCCGCGCCTCCCACTCCAAAAGCGGCCGGTCGATCGCCGCTTCGATTGTTTCGTCGACCTGTGACTCGCTCTCGTCGCCAACCAGCAAGGCCTCGAGCCGCGCACGGACCTCCCATTCCAGCACCACGAGGACGCGACGGGGGATGCCTCGTGACGAGGCCGACCCCAACGCCCTGGTAATGCCCAGTTCGATGAGGGCGGTCTTGCGTATAGCATGACGTGCCTGGATGCCAGATTCCTGTTGGCGTCGCTGTGCGTCTTGCTGCTGCCGCTCGTGTTGGCGCGCCACCTGCTCTTGGTGCCTCCGCATGTAGGGAGCAAAGATGCGGTTTCGAATCGCGGTGCCACGTAGCGTCAGCTCGGCTGGGGGCATTTCCTGGATCGCCACCGTGCCGAGTTCGTCCCGGATCGCGACCTTCGCCGCTACAGCCATTTCAGCGGTGACGCCACCCTCCTGGGGACAATACCAATCCACGAGAGTGGTGCATAATCCTGCGAGCAACGACTCCCGCCTCTGCTTCAGCCGGGTGGCCTCATCAGGACCAGCCAGCGGAGCAGTCATTTGAGACACAAGATGGGCCATAAGATCAGACGGCGTCGGCAATGGAGTTGACACGGGTGAGCCCTGGGCGGTCGCCCCTGCAGGGACTGGTGAGGGAGTGGTTGGTGAAGTCGGACTCGCGGAGTCGTTTTTGGACTTGAGATAGTCCGGGCATTTTCGAAGATGCGCTTTCACAGCTTGCGAATTCCTAAACTCCTGAGTGCAGAATGTGCAGATGGCCATGTGTGTCTCCTTTCACCCTACAGCGTGTATGAGTCGGCAAGTGGGGTTCATATGTTCCGAGACAACGTCTTGTCAGATCCGACGCGAGTGGTGTAGGGTTGAATGCCGCCAGCACGGATCTGTGCGCTGCTTCGAGTAGACCATTTCACGCACTCGATGCCTATGGGGTGGAAGGCTCCATTTTTTGGACACTGCTATGGATGACACACTTCGGAAGGAAATCAAGGGAATGAAAGCCGAGCCCGATTTTGTCGAGTTTGTCATGGCCTGGCACGGGGTGATTGGTGGGACGGACGTTGACCTCACCGCAGAGAAAGAATCAGCGGCCTATCAAAGGAAGATCAAACGTTGGACGCAGAGGGATTGTGGGACCAAGTGGCAGTTTTATTGGAGGGTGATCTCGAACGATTGTTGTAAGGCTCGACGTCAGATAGTGCTGCAGAAGCATCTCTTTAAGATGGAACCGCGTGGTCCCAATCCCAACCATCGTCGGCGGAATGAGGCGATCTGGAGTGCCGTATTTGACCTGCGGAATTATTTCGAGAAGAAGAGCGGACGACCGCACATGGGACTTATAGGCAGACTGTTTTTCCCGAAGGAGCAGGAAGTGACGTTCCATGGCGAATGGCAAGAACGGAAAGACTGGTTCAAGGACGAGAAGGGAGATGAACGTCTTGAGAGTCTTGAGCTCTTCTATTCACATCATCATGATCGGATCATAGAAACCCTCCGCACTGGCATTCCCTTCTATGCAAAATGGGAATCGGTCGTATCAGTCAACTCGTCTGACGTATCACATTGAACGATCAGTCCACACCCTTCCTCTTTATCGTCAGCGAAGAATCATTCCTGTGCATAGATGTTGCCTTAGGCAGGTTGCCTAAGGCAACATCTGGGAAAAGAGCTCAAAATACCGAGTGTTGGCACAGGTTCATCTCTTTCATCCTCGGTATTCCGTAAACAGGTGCGCTAAATTAATGTACCTCGCCTTAAAAGAGCTAATGCGTTTGTTGGGATGGACAGATACAGAGAGCGATACAATACCTGGGATGTACCCTTGTTTTGCCCGGGCCATCGAACAAGGCGAGATCGCAATCGATAAATTAAGCTTGGCCGTCAAGCGCGCCGATTTCCTCAACCGCCACCTTGAACAGCAGCTGGTCAACATTGAGCAGGACCTGAAGCAACTGGGACAACCGCCCACCAGTTCGGGGGAGGGTAAGACAGCGCCGTAACCGGCTGTGGGTTTTTCCCTGACGCGTGCTCTTTTTACTCCTCATACGTGATATTAACGACGCGCTAGCTAACTAGGCACGTGTGTTTTCTCAACCTTTTCCTTCATCGTCATCCCTGGTACTGCGATTGCACATAGGTTCCAATGTTTGTACGTATGTAGTGAGCAAAACGGCAGGAGGGGAACGATGGGAACAACACTGGTGTGGACGTGTCTCGTCATCGCCACCTTGGGATTCACGGCACCTTCACTTGCGGCATCGACGCAAGGACAGGACACTTCACGGCACTTGTATGATCGCGTGATGGAAGAATTTACGCATGGTGACTACGAAGCGGCACTGGCCGGGTTCAGACTGTTTATTGAAGTACATCGCCAGTCCGCGTTAGCCGCGAATGCGCAATACTGGATTGGAGAATGCCAGTACCGACTTGGCCGCTATCACGATGCCCTCAATTCCTTCTACAACGTCCGCTCCTATAATCCCGTGAGCCCCAAACTAGCTGCCTCAGCGTTTAAGATTGGCCAGACCTACTCAAGGCTTGGCGAATATCACAAAGCGCGCCTGATGTTTGACCGGGTCCTTGACCAATATTCGGAAGGCCCCGAAGCTCACTTGGCCCGCAAGGCGCTGAACGTCATGCCCCCTCAACATTGACCCATCGCTTCACCGCAAGAGTTTACAAGAACCTCGGGTTCGGCGCATAACAGTGGTACAAAACCTTCTACCAAGGCGTCGCTAGGCCTGTGTGCGTAAAGATAATGTAGATGATCGAGAAGAATCGAGCAGTTTCTCGACACTGTGCCACAGCGCCTAAAGAAACAGAGAAAAGACCCCTGGCAAGATTTCAGCAAAACCAAGCAGATAGATCGCTCTTGAGAGAAGGCGTTGCAGTGGAGAGAAAATTACACTACAAATAAAAGAGGAATCAGGCATGCTGTCTTTGGGGAATGGCCCCAAAAATAGAAAGGAGAACTGCAATGAAGAATGCAATAAGACTTATGACGGCTTTGGTCCTCATCAGCTGGCTGGGATCTGCGCAGGCCAAAGACGAAACTTACGGCTACCCCGCAGATCAACGCTACTCCGAGGAACAACGCCAGCTGGAAGAGCAAATGCGCCTAGACCGCGATTCGATTCGAAGGGACCGACCCGGGATGCCGCCCCTACAGTCCGAGCGGGCTATGCAGCTGGAACGCGAGAGATGGCAGCACCGAGATGAGGATCAGCAAAGGCAGTATGGCGGGAGTCCCTACCACGACAGGGGCAATTTTGACGGCAATCCTAAGTAAGCCTACCTCACTACCCCTGGGCGCGCCCTTCGCCACTCGGTGTCACCAGAAGAACGAACCAGACTCCTCGACACCTACTAGCCCGCTCGCGCCACACTTCCGTGTGGCCATGCCGTATGACCGTAAATTTCTTCTGCTCGTGTTCTAGCCAATCCCAAGCGAGCGTGAGTTCGGCACCCTGTAGGTCTGGTAGTTGGTTGACTGACTTCAGGGAGGATGCCTCCCATTCCTCCAGCCACGTCTTTCTATCCAAGAATTCCCTTTTCTCCTCTTCGGTCAACTTATCCCAGTTCTTTTCAGACTCCCTGCTGGTTGGGTAGGACACGATAGCCAACATGGTGTCGCACTTTGGGCATGAAGAGTCCATCAGTTCCCCGAAATACTCTTCTGAACCCTGCTGGAAGGTGCCCTTCCAGCCACACTGTGCACACTCCAGGATCGCTGATTTCCAGTCGTCGTAGTACCCGAAATGTCTAGCCATATTTGTGGTCACCTCCCCCGAGTATTCGGCTGGTAAGTGCGGATCAAGCGCATATGCCCTCTTCTTTCACACTCGCCGACCTCTCATGTGTATGCGCTGTCCGGACTCGAACACAGGCACACCTGCTCAAAGGCGTCGGCTTTGTCGACGGGGTGTCGCACGAGGGCATCCATATACTCCATCAGGGGCACGTTTCCGCTTGACCATTCATGCTCTAGAGCTGCTCCAACTGCTGAACGGCAGCATCCAGCTCACGGACAATGGACATCGGTCCATCGTGTAGAGCGTTCACGCATGTGCGATAAAACCAGCGCTGATCCTCGGAACCGGCATTGAACCGTGTCCAGATCGCTGCACCATGTGTCCGGTAGTCGGAGATGATCGCGCGGACGTTATCGAGTTTGTCTGCAGCCGCCACGAGTTTCACCGAAGGCGACGCGGATTTGAGGTGTGCGAGATAGCGCTCTTTGCGTTCCCTCCATGGCGGCTTCGGCATCGTATCAGTGTCCGTACAACCACTGACGATGTCTGCAACCCGCTCCCCAAACCGAGCTCTGATCATGTCGAGTGTTGGCTTTCCACCCTGATCCTCCACCGCGTCATGAAGCAACGCGCCGATCGCTTCGTCCTCATTGCCGCCATGGGTGATAACCAGACTCGCCACTGCCAGCAGATGCGCGATGTAGGGAATCGTGGTCCCCTTGCGAGTCTGGCCGGTATGGAGATGCGCCGCGAAAATTAGTGCTTCCTCGAACCGACCCGTTAACAGCGTCATCATCGGCTTATGTCCTCGCGTTGACGGTGCTTGTACCATATTCCGTCATAAACCTCTCTCCCTCTTAAGAAGGCCTCTCTCTTGGTCATTCCCATCACACGGGTCAGAGTTCACCAGCTTCTGTCTGATCTATTCCGTCCATGAAAGTATGAAGGCGACCGGTACTCCTTATCAAAGTCATACCTGCTTTTCTCGGGATCCATACTCTTCTGTATGTCCTCGTTCCGGAGGGTAGAGGCTCAGTTCTTCAAGCGGGCTTCCTGGATATCGCTGGTCAAATTGCTGCCGGTCATATTCCGAACACGTATTCCAGCGATCACTACAGAGTGTCTTGTCATACCCTCTTACGCCTAACGACTCGAGCGGCACATTCAACGGATCGCTGCCTGCCGCTAGCACAGACAGGCGCAGGAGTAACCACGCACCTGCCACCAAGACAATGATTGTCATCTGACGGTTGCTGAGCCGAGGAAGGCATTCAATCAGGTTCATGCGGTGCCTCTTCTCTCTGGTGGGTGCATCAGCACGGCTTTTTCTGATCGTACTTCCGATTGAAGTCTTGCTGGTCCATCTGCTTTCGCATGTTTTCGACATCCAACCACTGCTGCCGTTGACGAAAGTAATCGAACTGCTGGGTGCTGCCGCGAGGCGCTTGCACGTTGCCTTTGGAATCGTACAGGTTGCCCGCACCCACCACCGTGCCGGTCACCACACTCCCCATCAGAATGCCCAATATGAACTGACGCATGGTGCCCTCCTCTTTCCCGGCCTTTAGATAACAACTACTTACCTTCAATTCTGAAGCCCTTGCCATAGGGGTTGTTGGGCGAATCGTATCGAAATGGATTTCCGGCGCCGAATGGATTGTTCACCGAGTCATGTGAAAATGGTGATCCATAGCGCCCGAACTGATTGCTTGTCGACTCGGGATCGTAGGGATTGGCGCTGAGCTTCCCGCGATAGTTGCCTTGCTGGTCATAAAGCCTGGGTGCCTCAGGCGCAAAGGGATTCGTGGCCGATTTATTGCGGAAGGGACTGCCGTACGGACTGAACGGATTATTGATGCCGTTCGGCGCGAAGGGGCTCCCCTTCCCGAACGGATTGGCAGTTGAATCTGCATCGAACGGATTTACGCTCAGGTTGCCGAGGTCTTCGGCTCCGGTCTGAAACGGAGCCATTAACAGCCCTGCCAGCATGATCAGCATCACTGCGTTCATGTTGCACTCCCCTTTTGCTTACTCCGACTCCGCAGTCCTATGATCCAAGGGCGAGTTTTTGAGCGGCCGAAATGCCGTCTCTGAATTCTTCTTGCCCCTCCGGTAGCTCGCATTCATATTGGACAACCACGTGAACGTCTCCCCGATGTCGCTTTTCGAGAAGGCGACACGACATTCGGAAACAATGCCCAGGTCTTCTCCCGCCGCCCAGACATCGTGATCGGCGCCGAGATAGACGAACCGCCAGTCTTCCCGCTCACATTGTTTGATGAGCGCGAAGATCTGCTTCCTCATGATTCCTTCGAGGCATTTTCGAGCCCGTCGGTCAGAATGACGCACAGCTTTTTGCATCCGGCCGGCGCTTCCTGCCTGGCGGCGGTCAACGTCTGGCCGATCGCGTCGTAAAGCGGGGTCGTGTCATCCGGCCGGTAGGTCTCGACGTCCAGCTGGGGAACCGTGGACACCGCCACCCCGTGATACCGAACTTCGGTCCTGCGTGCATTGAACACCGTGAGAGTGAACCAGGTCGAAGCCGGTTCGTCCTGTAACGACTTGACGTATTGATTGAAGCCCGCAATCGCCGCCCGCTTGCGCTGGTAGATCGGGTTCTCAGAGAGGAGCCGGAGCGTCCCGTTGTGCTTCTGTAATCGCTTCACGGCGCATACCGCGCCATCCCATACTCGCCGTACGCCCCTCGAAATCGCGCGTCCCCCGGTTTCGCACACAGGATCGCGGAGAGCAGATCGTAATGGGACAGCGCGTCGATCTCCGCTTTCTGCTCTGGTGTCATCGGTGATCCCCCTCCCGTCGCCGCCGATCAGACGGCCACTCCAGCCACTCCGGCATCGTCCCCTCATGCCAGGCGCGTTGTGTGCGGAGCCCTTGCCGGCCCCCCGTCCCCGGATTGTACCCTGGTTCGTCCAGATTGTAGAGCCCGAAGGACGGCGGGTACGTGGCTTCTGGTGCGTGTGGCGTCTCGTGATCGTGTTGCATTTGCGAATCGCGCCCACCAATCGCGAGTTGCCCGAAGCGCACGCTATCAAGCGGCGGCAGATTATGCCCCAAGCCCTCGGTACGGCCTGGGAGGTCAGGACGGTTCGTGGTCGCCGCAACAGACGGCCAACCCGTCGATCACTTGCGGCCTCAGCCGTGCCCACCCCCGCCAACAGCAAAAGACTCAG
>JBKJZK010000402.1:0-4580 GCA_046715215.1 Nitrospiraceae bacterium | reverse complement strand
GGGCTGGTGCTGGCGATCTGTACTTGTAGCATCGTGCAGGTGCCGTGGGTATGGAGCATGGGCTCGCGAGTCCCGACTGTCGGCATGCAGGCAGAGGATTTTCGTTTGACCGATCTGGAGGGCAAATCACAGAGCCTCAGCCAGTATCGCGGCAAGATTGTGCTGCTGAACTTCTGGGCCACCTGGTGCAAGCCCTGCACGACCGAAATGCCGGCCATGCAAGCCATTTATGACAAGCTGCGTGACAAGGACTTCGTAGTATTGGCCGTCAATGAATTGGAAGACGAGGCGAAGGTCCGCGAGCATATTGTGACGTACAAACACACGTTCCCCGTGCTCCTGGATCGCGACAATAAAGTGGCCAATCAGTTCGGCGTGTTCGGACTACCCGTGAGCGTCTTCATCGACCAAGAAGGGCGCGTGCAGGAATACATTAAAGGTGGCCTGCTCACCGAACAGAAAATCGATGAAACCGTCGCGCGGATTCAGAAAAGGGAGGCGGTAAAGGCAGCGGCTCTTCGATAAAGGTCTATGGACCGTAGGATTCGACAATTTGCAGTCGGCGGGTTAGCGCTGTGGCTTGTGGCGCTCAGCGGGATTGTGTACCCGCAGCTCACCGCCCACATGGCGCAACACGACCATCACAACGCGGCGACTCACGCCACCGCACTGTGTTCATGGCTTTGTATAGCTGCCGACGCCGTCGAAGGTACAGTGGTCGATGTTGCACCAGTTCGATACTCGACTTTCCTCGAACAAGCGTTTCCTGTTACCCGACTCCATCTCTCCCATAGCTCGCAGCCGCCTTCGCGTGCACCTCCTCTTCTCTAGTCTCCCCATCCCTGTATTGTTCTTCACCGGATCGCTCTATCGGGACTCCTTCATCTCTTCTTCGAGGGAATTCGACTGAAGCGTCCGATGACTGACACATATGACAATACCGTTACGACCACTGTCCTATGCCGGAGAAAGGATGTTTCATGACCGTTCATGTCAGACGATTCATTATCAGCCTCGTGGCCTCGGGATGGTTGTTGTCCGTCATCGCACCGTCTGTTGAAGCGTCTTGCGGTTCTGTGAGCTGTTTTGTCGTGATCGGCTCCCAGCAGCAGGTGCCGATGGCGGGTCTGCTGACCGTAAATGCCATCTACAATTACACCCCGATGGAAGCGCCTTCTGGGCAAGGCGGCAGCATCCCCTTTTCCGATCAGGGTAATCGGACATTGACCCTCGCCAATCTGAACGTGAGTCAAATCCGGACACTCATGCGAACCGCGACGTTGGACATGAACTATGGGTTGACCGAGCGGTTTGGGCTTCAAGTGACGCTGCCCTACAAGCAGGTGAACTCCGATGCTCAAATCGGAGGCCTCAATCCGGTTCCCTATGGCGATAAGGGTCTCGGCGATATTCGTGTCGCGTTGAAGTACAACATCCTCCCGACGTTGCGGAGCATGGTTGTGCTGGGAATAGGCGCTGATTTACCCACTGGGGATTATGGACAGCGGGTGCAGGGAGGATCATTAGCCGAATCGACGCTGCAAGTCGGCCGAGGCAATTTCGGCCTCGTACCGACCATTTACCAAAGCTATGAGTTGATTCCGCACCGCCTCAATCAGTTTGCGTTAGCCAGCTATCGGCACACATTCAAAAACAGCGACGGTTATCAGTTCGGTGACGAAGTGAACCTCAGCGCGGGTCTCAATATCATCCCGCTTGAGCAAACACCGTGGTTTGTCCTGACTCAGCAAGTCAATTATCGCTGGATGCAGAACGATGCGATGGACGCTTCGCTCTTCCAGTTTAATCCAGCGACGGGATCTTCGATATTGCTCGATCCGACAGTCAAATTTCGGGCAGTGCCGACCACCGGGTCAACCTACCTCGCCTATTCTCCCGGCATCATGCTGAACCTGTGGGACTACGCGTCGTTCTACTTCATCGCGCAGATTCCCGTGATGCGCGACTTCAACGGCAACCTCGAACAGCAGGGCAGTTATGTCTTCGGACTCACCAAATCGTTCCAGTTGCTCGGCGGGTCGTAAAGGTGACAGGTAGATGATCTGCACGTTCTCACAGAAGTGGACAGAGAATCGACGAGCCAGATTCGCCCGTGCGATAGCGTCCGTCTGCGTTGCGCTCTGGATGGTCGGGTCTGTCTCGGCGCTATATGGAAGTCTCACGCCGCAATGGACGACGCCTCATTGCCCGCAGTCTCATTCGAACAATGCGCATCAAACCCATGGCTTATGTGCATGGCACTGCGACGGCATCGACACCCAATCCTCATCTGGCCGGTCATGGGGGCCGCACATTGTTCCGACAGGATTCCTTTATAGAGATTCCACCGCCACATTATGCGCTGCAATCCTTAACGGAGGGACGGCCACCCGAGGGCCGCCGCAGATCCCATTGTCATAGCCGTGTTGTGATCTATGAAAGAGGGGGCATGATTCCCACGAGGAAACCATTCAGAAACATTCAGAAGGGATGTACACATGAAATCGATTATGAATCGGACAACAGTCATCAGGAGCGCAGCAACGGTGATGCTGGGAATAACGCTGATCGGCCTTGCAAGCTGCAGCTCAGGAGATTCGACCACAGGACCCGCGCCAGGCGGCAGCGCGGGACTGTCAGGGCCTATCGCCTTCGTCAAAAACCGGGGTATTGGTAATCAAAATACGCTCTCGGTTGTCGGTACTGACGCGCAGGGTAATCTGAAAATCGTTTCGACGATGGGGACTGCGGGCGAATTCGAGAACAATGGACTGGAAGACATGCAATTCTCGAATGGGGAATGGGTCTTCGTGAACCTCGGCGCGGGGAACAAGGTCGCGACCATCGACCCGCTCAGCGGAGCCACGCCAATTTTCGAAGCCAACCTGGCCACCGGTACTCGTCCCGTCCACATCTATCGGGATCCGACCGACGGAGAAGTTATGTGGTCGATGAACGATGGCGACGCGACGAACGGGAACGACAGTATCAATTGTGCAGGAGTAGGCACATCGGTCACAGTATTGCACAACTCTCACGGCGCCCAAAACGGACCCCCTCCATCGGTCGTGGGCATCACCTGCACCCTCGCGTCCGGCCATGGGGTTACGGCTTTCCCCCAGCCTACAGCGACCGATGCGAATATTCCAAAATATGCTGTGGTTACGAACGAAAAAGGCGGCCAAATGGCGTTTCTCGACAACAATCAGGCCTCTGGCACATACCGGCAAATGGTCGCCCGCCTGGACCTCTGCACGGATTTAGGCCAGGCAGGACTGACCCCGGCGGGAGCGGCCTGTGACAACGAAAACCTAACAGCTTTGACCGTGCCTTTTACGGCGAACGGCTCAAACCCACATGGCATCCGTTGGTCGAAGCTGACCGGCAAGATTTACAGCATCCAAACGGGCTATGGTGAAATCATCGAGGTCGATCCCAAGGTCATCGTGCCAGGCCCAGGCAATCATCTGACAGCAATTACGCGGAGACTGAGTTTGGCTGGTATTCCCAATGTTTCATTCGGAATCACTCCCGATGGGAGGTTCCTCTTCCTCCGTTGGAGAGACATTGCGACCAATCCGGATCATATCATCGGCAAGCTCGCCGTGGTCGATCTCACCACAGGTGGGCCGCTCACGGTCACAGCTTTGCCGGATCTTTTGGATGTCGTTCCCTCGACCTTCAAGTTTACGCCGGACGGTCAGCGGATGTATCTGCTGGCGTCGGATACGGCAACGGGAACGGGAAATCAGCTTGTCAATCAGAGGAAGAATCTCCTGTTTGCTTTCAACCCATCGGCCTTCCCAGCTGCACCGCAGTTGCTGGCGGAGATCGACCTGCTGCCAGCCAGCGGGCACAATTTCGACGTGGTGGTTCAGGGAACGGGCCAGGCGAGCTCAGTTCTGGTGTCGAATGGGACGGCAGGAACTACAGGTTCAGTGTCACTCATTAACAGTAATAACCAGCGAACAGGAAGTTTGCTGGTTGGGGTGAATCCCGGTGCGGTCATGATCTATCACCCTGGCGCTGCTGCAGCTGGCAACCAAGCGACGGCATCGCTCACGGTGGGGTCAAAAGCCAAGCCATCGGTGTTGCCTGAGCGGCTCGACGATCACGGCATGCCGGAATAGACTGAGCAACGCATCGTGTATTGCAAGTCAAATGGATGAGGATGAGGCGGGGGCAGGTGCCCCCGCCTCATCCCGTGTATGGCCCCTAGGAAGAGGAGTGGGCAGAACGAGAAGGGATCGATGTCGTGATGGCATTGCGCCAGGAGATGGATTGGGGGCTTCTCTTCTCTTGTTCGCATCCGCACTTGACGACACTCCGACTAAGGCCACGCTAAAATCGGGAGAAAGGCCAAGCTATACCCATGAGTGTACGAACCTTCGCTGATGCCTATTCCACCTGAACCCGGTCCGATCGTTCCTCCACAATCTGCAACGTGACATGATCGATTCCGAAGCGATCCCGTAGAAGCTGTTGGAGGCGCTCCAATACATCGTCCCGATCCTCCCCAACAGGAACCACCACGTGGGAACTGAGAGCGTCCAGGCCGGAGGTAATGGTCCAAATGTGAA
>JBKJZK010000401.1:0-2209 GCA_046715215.1 Nitrospiraceae bacterium | reverse complement strand
GTATTCCGAGGCTTATTGGTACGCCATTGTAGAAATATTTTTCTCGTTGTGTAACAATTTTCCTAATAAACAAGAGGGGGCGCTGGGTATACGATCCCGTGCGCCCCGTTTAGTCACCACGCAGCTTTGAATTACCGGTGAATCTCCGGTACATCGCGCCGCAACAACGGCTCGCCTCCCTGCACCAGCACGAACCGCACACCGTCACGATAGAGACAGGAAAAGACACTCCGGATTTCTTCCCGTGTCATCTCGTACCGGCCGACATTGAGCGGCAGATCGCAGTACCCGCAGGCAGAATTGCATCGTAGATTGACCTGAAACGTGGCCAACACCGGGCGGGCGACCACGAGGTTTCTAAATGGCTTGAGCGCTCTATTCAGGGCCGTGAAGGGCACTCCTATCATCTATCCTCACATCGGCAGATACTGTCGTAACGGAACACGGTTATCGAGCCAACGCCTTCACCGATTTCTGAAAGACAATATCGCCATAATAGGCCGTCACCTGTTCCTTGGTATTGTCCGTATCGCTCATGATCGCGACGCCGTTGATCATCGGCGGCTCCTCCCCGAACGCCTTCTTGTAGTCTTCGTAAATATTTCGCTCTTCGTCGATCCACATGCCCACCTTCTGAGTTCCGCTCTCGACGACCACCATCTTGGCAAAATCGGTATAGGCATTCTCGACAATCGTGCCGACAGGCGTCTTCGTTTCCCAGATATAGTTCAAGGCGGCGATTGGAATATCGCCGAACAGAGCCTGCCCGGCTTTGAACTTGAGCTTCTTGCCAAAGCTGACTTTGTCGGGATCGTATTCAAAGGTGATGTAGAGACGGGCCGGAAAGTCGTCACCCTCCTTGAGGGCCACGTCACTACCCTGGAGCACGTTGTCGATTTTCCAGCGCCACCGGACGATCGGGAATTCTTTTGGATCGATCACCACCGGCTTGATCAGACCAGAGGCCGAGGCCTCGCTCACCGCCTTCACGATCGTCACACCTCCATCCTTCACCACTTCATAGGAGGTATGTTTTGGTATCTTCTTAAAGATGAGCGGCTTCCAGCCATCCGGCAACGCCTGCCCGACCGTCCCGCTCGAAAACTTCGCCACTTCGATCACTGACGGAGATTCCGTCCTGGCAGCCATAGGCGCAATGAGTAGCCCCATCACGATGAGCACGAATTGCCAGATTCTTCTCCACATCCACTTCTGCGGTGAGGGAGGGTCGGTTATCCTTACTTGCGCGCGTCCAACCAGGACCTTCTGATCCTCTATACCTCTATTTAAGGAAGTGGCCAAGGCTGCCCTTTCCTGCGCGCATCGAGCGACCGTCATCCATCTAATTGATCCTTCCAAGCTCGCTTGCTTGTCCTCACCAGGAAGGGTACCCATGTTGGTCTAGGTGCGGCCGTCGAACGAGGCCCTTCTGAGGGCGCGCGTTCCGGGAGCTCAGGACCGACGTGGGTGCCCTGCGAGCAAGAAGGGCACCTGGCCGCTCCCTCTCTCATCCCCTCCTCATCCACGCGAACAACTTCATCAATAGATTCTTCGTCCGTGGCGTGAAATGTGCCTTGCGCCACAGATTGACCACCTTCTTGTTGACTTCAGCCTGCGTCGGATAGGGATGGATCGTGCCGGCGATCGTCTTCGCTCCGGCACCGGCTTTCATCGCAACTGAAAACTCGCCGATCATGTCGCCGGCGTGGGCCGCCACGATCGTCGCGCCCAGGATCTTGTCGGAGCCTTTCTCAATATGCACTCGCGCGAACCCTTCGTCTTCGCCGTCGAGAATCGCGCGATCGACTTCGTCGAGCTTGTAGGTGTAGGTTTCGACCTCGATGCCTTTCTCCCTCGCATCCTTCTCATACATCCCGACATGCGCGACTTCCGGCTCCGTGAAGGTGCACCAGGGCATGATCAAGGATTCGACGCTGGCATAGCCCAGGCCCAAGGGATGTGGAAATAGGGCGTTCTGAATGACGATCTGCGCCATAGCATCGGCGGCATGGGTAAATTTGTAGCGCGAGCAAATGTCGCCTGCCGCAAAGATCCGGGGATTCGTCGTCTGCAGCCGCTCGTTCACCTTGACCCCGTTCTTGTCGTACTCGACACCGACCGCTTCCAACCCGATTCCCTCGACATTCGGGGTACGGCCGACGCCGACAAGAATCTCGTCGACCGTCACATCGTACTGCTGGCCATGTGA
>JBKJZK010000400.1:0-2300 GCA_046715215.1 Nitrospiraceae bacterium | reverse complement strand
CTTGGTACGCCTACTTTGGTGGATCAGTTATCTATACCGCTCTTGGCGGTTGGCTGCTCGAAGAATCGTCTCTTCTGGCAGTGATTTGCATCATCAGTGCGCCGGTGGGGTTTTTCTATGCCTGGAGAGCTTGGAAACAAGACAGAGAAAATGCCTCGTAACCATGTGCTGCAGCGAATGCGACCATTGCGCTATGGGTGCAATCCTTGCTCCTCATGGGCCGAATGGCTGAATATTGGTCGGACGGCACATTCTCGTGGGTGACACATGCCGGACCTTCCCGAGGAACTGATCCGAGCGAATGCCATCCTTGGCGAGTACGTCGCAATTCATGACGCGATCTTTAAGTTTTCGTGGCGCAAGACCGTCCCAATTCCTGGAATTTTCAAGGCCACTGACTTTGGGGCTCACTTTAGAGACCTCGGTCTGTTGGCGTCCGAACTGGCGGCTATTTCATCAGCATTGAAGGCAGAGTCAGGGTCGTTGGAGGGTTCCCACCAGTACACGGCGGCGTTGCTCGAATCTGTCCAAGCTCTCCGGGAGATCTGCGGGCGGTTCTACGAGAAGAGCCAAGGTGATCTCAGCAAATATCCGATGGCCGAGTACAACGCCAACCTCAAGACCTATGAAGGCCTCATGAATAAGTGCCAAGAGCTCGGCGCAGCGCTCAACAAGCACGTACGCGGTGAAAGCGCCCAACCAGAAAGTTGAACCGGACGGCCCAACATCGTTGCCGTTGGATACCCTTCGTGCTGTGCGCTCTTGCGATGGTGAAGACCAAGCTGGAGGAGAATACTTACGGTTGGGTTACGGCTTCTTCTTGTCCTTCTTGTCTTTGGTCATCGGGTTTGGCATGAAAAACCACCAGCCGAGTACGATTAGACCGATCGTCCAGCCGGCCATGATGATCCAGCTTCCAAGTGGTGCCATTTCCATTTAGTGACTCCTTGCGGGGCTAGACCGTAGCACGGCGACCAGCGCCTTGTCGAGGCGCTTGACCTTGCCGCTCCCGTTGACCGGCGCCAACCTAGCCGATCCTTCGACAACCACACGCCGGCTCTCCCGTTCTCTGATCACGTGTGAAAACGTGAAGGAGGCTGCCGTCATCCCGGAGACGACCGTTTCGATGATCAGTCGGTCGTCATAGCGCGCTGAAGAACGGTAATCCACTTCTGCGTGCACCACGACGAACACCGTACCTTCCTTCATAAGCCCGGCCACCGACAACCCTCGCTCTTCGAGATACTGCGTCCGCGCCCGCTCGAAATATTTGAGATAATTCCCATAGTACACCACCCCGCCGCAGTCGGTGTCTTCGTAGTAAATTCGGATCTCCACGGCTGTTTCAATGACCTCTAGATTGCAAGTTTTCGCTTATAACAAACGACAACAGTTCATGCCATTTTTCATCATGCATCAGGTTCTCCACCAATCGACATTTCAGCAGAAGAACTGCAAACGATGCAAACACGGGCAGCACAAGACGACGCGGATTCGCAGAACAATCTCGGGGCGCTGTATCACCACGGGCAGGGCGTACCGCAGAACGATGTGCGGGCATATATGTGGTACGACCTTGCAGCACCCTACTCGACGGGTGACGTGCAGAAGGACGCAGCAAAAAATAGAGATGAGGTCGCTCGCCGTATGACTCCCGCGCAGATAACCGAAGCCCAGCGACTCGCGCAACAGTGTCAAGTACAGCAGTTCAAGGGCTGCTGAGTAGGGTCCGTCGAAGTCTCACCTTCAGCGCAACCCCTGCGCCACACTCGTAGTAGACACGCCGCCGCTTTCGTTATCATCCGTAGCGCCTAGCCCATACCCCCCACAAGATGCCGCGAAGTAGCTCCAAACTTCATTTGACCGCCCCCTTCAAATGGGAGCACACTCCCGCAGTTCCACCCGCAGTCCTGACGATCTCTTACTGGGCATCCCAATGACACGACTTCTTATAATCATCCTTCTCTTCCTGAGTAGTGGGCCAGCGCATGCGGAGTGGGTAAAGGTTAGTGACAGCGACGAAGCAGAAAAGACTGTATACGTGGATCCATCCACCATCCGCCGCAACAGTAATCTGGTGAAGATGTGGCAATTCTACGACTACAAGACTGTACAAACCGTGGGGGGCATCAGGTTTTTGACTGCCGAGGAACAATGGGTATTCGACTGCGCAGAAGAGCGCGGTCGGGTGCTTGCGCTCAAGGAATTCTCGGGCAATATGGGAAGTGGAACGATGGTTTATACCAACTCACAAGTAGGTAAGTGGGTACCAGTCATGCCAGGCAGTATGAGTCAAACTG
>JBKJZK010000399.1:0-5395 GCA_046715215.1 Nitrospiraceae bacterium | reverse complement strand
GAGCTTCCGGTCAGATTCTCGGTAACAACAATATCGGTGATGGGCCGTTCCATTTGCTGTTTCATGCGAGGCCCGCCGCGTGAAACAGGACTACCCTAACAGAAGCGCACGTGAAAAGCTATAGTCCCTGGTATCCTAGATTTTATGGCGTCTGCACGACGAGGGGTGGATTGTCTGGGTGGGTCGAGGACCGTTATCAGGGCATAGAGGTTGTCTTGGCAGCCTCAGGGCGGGCGGGTGAGAGGAGCGACATTTTCAGCATCCTGCTAGAGGAAGGGGTTGACTGACCTTCGCGGTTTTGATAGAAGCTCAAACATTGTCCTGACAAACTGCAGTGCACCTTCTTCCGGAGCCGTTCCTTGCAGCGTCCCGATTCCTGGTCTTGGACTCGCCGATCTTTCTTGAAAACGTCTATTGCCGGGCTTCTGTTGCTCGGCAGCAGACTGCTGCTGCCCTCGGTTGCGCGCGCGAACGAGCTTCCTAACGGCGAACTCACCTTCTTCAACGTGCACACGAACGAACGACTGCGAGTCCGCTATCGTGATGACGCAGGGAACTATGACCTGACGGCGCTGGATGAGGTGAATCATATTCTGCGTTGCCATCACACAAGAGAAGTCGCCGCCATCGATGTGCGAATGCTGGAGCACGTGAATCTCGTACAGAAAGCGGTCGGTGGCGCCGGCGAGATCCACGTGATTTCGGGCTATCGGTCGCCCGAGTACAATGCGCAGCTCGTGAAGCGAAGCCGGCGAGTTGCGCAGCACAGCCTACATGTCCAGGGGCAGGCGCTCGACTTCTATGTTCCCGGTGTCAAGCTTCGCGAGATTCGCCATGCCGCGTTGAGGCTGCAGTACGGTGGGGTAGGATTTTATCCTCGCGCGAAGTTCATCCATCTCGATTGCGGTCCGTTCCGTACCTGGTAGTCCCCGTCCAGCAGCCCCGGATAAACTATCGAGACAGGCTTGAAGCTTCGATAGTCTGCCAGTGTGCTCAACGAGAGAACTCTCCTGCAGGATGCTCAAAAAGGCCGTCCAGCAAGGCCGCAGCGAGTGAAGGCCCGAGGCGTACCCTCAGGGGTACGTTGAGGGTCTGAAAGATGCGAGAACGCCGCTGGCGGGTTTTTTTAGCATCCTGCGAAATCAGATTCGTTTCAGGAAAATTACCGACAGAGGTGGGAGTGTGACTGCGAGAGAATGGGACATGCCATGAGAGGGTAGGGCGCTTGTCTGGAGCCCTCCCGTATTTCCCACGTTGCTCCCCCCGTAGACCGAGGCATCGCTGTTCAACAGTTCACGATAATAGCCTTCGCCAGGCACGCCGACTCGATAGTTGTAGCGGGGAACAGGGGTAAAGTTACACAAGCACAATATCTGATTATCCTGATTCTTGGCTTTTCGGAGGAAGGCGATCACGGAATGGGCCGCGTCGCGAAAGTCGATCCACTGGAAGCCGGTCCAGTCGTGATCGAGTTCGTGCAGCGCCGGCTCCTGGCGGTAGAGCCAGTTGAGGTCTCGTACGAATCGCTGGAGCCCCACGTGCCGCTCGACATCGCAGAGATGCCATTCCAGGCTGGTGTCATGGCCCCACTCGCGCCACTGCCCGAACTCTCCGCCCATGAACAGCATTTTCTTGCCGGGATGCCCGTACATCAAGCCATAGAGGGAGCGGAGATTGGCAAAGCGTTGCCACTCGTCGCCGGGCATTTTGTCGAGCAGCGACCGCTTTCCGTGCACCACTTCATCGTGCGAGAGCACCAGGACGAAGTTTTCATTGAAGGCATAGAGGAGCCCAAACGTAATCTGATTCTGGTGAAAGGGGCGGTGGACGGGATCGTGGCCGAAGTATTCCAGCATGTCGTGCATCCAGCCCATGTTCCATTTGAACGTGAAGCCCAGTCCTCCGGCATAGGTGGGGCGTGAGACTCCCGACCAGGACGTGGATTCCTCGGCGATGGTCATAGCGCCATGGAAATCACGGTGGACCAGGACATTCAAGTCCTTCAGCAGCGTGACGGCTCCGATGTTTTCGTGCCCGCCGAACTGATTGGGAATCCATTCTCCCTCCTTCCGGCCGTAATTGAGATAGAGCATCGAGGCGACGGCATCCACGCGCAAGCCGTCGATATGGTATCGATCCAGCCAAAAGAGCCCGCTGTTCAGAAGGAAGTTCCGGACCTCGACGCGATCGTAATTGAAGATGCGGCTGTGCCAGTCCGGATGGTAGCCGAGCCTTGGGTCGGCATGGTCATAGAGATGGGTGCCGTCGAACTGGGCGAGCCCATGCGGATCGTCTGGAAAATGCGCGGGGGTCCAGTCCATAAGCACGCCGATTCCGGCCTGATGAGCCGTATCGACGAAGGCCATAAAGTCTTCCGGAGATCCGTGCCGACTGGTGACGGCGAAATAGCCGGTGGTCTGATAGCCCCAGGATCCATCGAATGGATGCTCGGTAATCGGCATTAGTTCGACATGGGTATAGCGCATATTCTTCACGTACGGGATGAGCTTTGTAGCGAGCTCTGAGTAGGTCAGCCAGCGATTCCCTTTCTCAGGGATACGCATCCAGGAGCCCAGATGGACCTCGTAAATTGAGAGGGGTGTGGCAAGCGGGTCTTGCTGTGCCCTCGCCGTCATCCAGGACTGGTCCTTCCAGCGGTAGGGAGCGAGTGCGCGGATGATCGAGGCGGTCCTGGGGCGCAGCTCCGATGCGACAGCATAGGGGTCGGCTTTCAGGAGCGGAGCGTCATGATGGCGTGAGCGAATTTCATATTTGTAGAGCGTGCCGTCCGTAAGTCCGGGAATGAAGAGTTCCCAGAGGCCGGTTGCTCCGCGGTTTGTCATGGGATGGCGGCGTCCATCCCATTCATTGAAGTCACCCACGACACTCACTCGCGCAGCGCTTGGCGCCCAGACGACAAAATGGACTCCGGCGATACCCTGCACCGTCCGGAGATGAGCGCCCATCGTGTCATAGGCTTTGAAGAAGGTTCCCTCGGCGAAAAGGTGCAGCTCAAAGTCGGTGAGGAGAGGTGGGAAGGCATAGGGATCGTGCCGCTCCGAGACCTGTCCCGCATGGTTGGTTAAGCGGAGTCGATAGGGGCTGGTTCCGAGCGGCCCCGGGACGGTGGCTTCGAACAGACCGGCCTCATGGAGGCGCGTCATAGGAATGGGCTGTCGGCCTCGCTCACTGAGAAGTAGCGCAACGTAGTTTGCCTCCGGCAGGAAACACCGAATCGCAACGGTAGGGGAACTGCCCTGGGCCATCGGATGGGCGCCGAGAATCGCAAGGGGATCCCAGTGGTGACCCTTGATGAGTTGTTCGAGTTGATCGAGCGGCAAGTCTGACATGTGAAGAGACTCCTCAGTGCGTAGGCCGCATCGTACGGGGGATAAGCGAGGAATGGAAGAGGAAAACTCATCGAGAGTCCAGCCCGCAGAACTCAGTGCCGCGTGACTGGTTACTAACTTCCGTCGCCGATCCGCATGGAGGACAGGCGATGGGCGAGAGGCACGAGGCGAGAGGAAAGATATCCCCTCTTGTCGCCCCTAGCCTCTGGCCCTACGCCTCTGCCAAAACATGGGCGATCGCAGAAGAAGCCTTCGTGAATTATGCGGGTTAAGAAGAAGGAAAGTGGTGCGCCCGGAGGGACTTGAACCCCCAACCCCCAGATCCGTAGTCTGGTGCTCTATCCATTGAGCTACGGGCGCGCTCTCGACGACAGTGATGAGTTTAGAGTTCTGAGTGTTGAGTTGGGGGGGGAGATCAAGGGGCATTACGAGCGAAAAACATCCGAAACCGGGTTGCTCGCAAATTCATAACTCACAACTCAGAACTCATAACTCGCTGTTTGCGGTAGGCAGCGGTTATACAGGTCTCTGGCCTGGCGGGTCAAGGGATCGTGGAAATTTTAGAGTATGGGCTTGCTTATCTCGACGGAACAGGGGCTTTCGTTGCCCGCATTGTCAACGGCACTGACGCAGAAATAGAACGTCTTGCCTGAAGCGAGATTCGTGGCGGTATAGCTGATAACAGTTCCTAGCGTGATGGGTGGGTTATACAGTCCTGGCTGTGTCCCGATGTAGACCTTATATCCAGCCAGATCTGTTTCGGTGTTAGCTGTCCAGCTGAGACCAGCGGAACCCGTGGTTGTGGGTTGACTGAGGGTGAGAGAAGCAGGGATTTGTCGGGGGGAATTGGCGGCCCCCGAGGCTGCGACTGTGATGACGGTGCTGTACGTGCCTGCCGCCAGCCCTTGAATGCTCACACTCGCGCTCACCTGATCGGTTTCAGTTGTGGTCGTGCCTGAAGCGATATTGAGTGCCAACCAGGCGGCAGACTCTGTCATGCTCCACGTCAGCGTCCCGCCGGCTGGGTTGGCCAGGTTCACGGTTTTTGCAAGCGGATTCGCTCCTCCTGCTGTCCCTGAAAAGCTGAGGCTTGTCGGATTCAGAAGTATGCTGGGGGTTGTCGTCGTGCCGCCGGTGGAGACGACGAACGTGACGGGAATCGTTGCCGTCTGAAGTCTGTCATTTTTACCGGTGACCGCGATATTGAAGGAACCACTGTATGTTCCGGACGCGAGTCCGCTGGGATTCACTTGGACAGAAATCGTGTCTTGTTCTGTTGAGATAGTTCCCGAGGCAGGCGAGATCATCAGCCAGGAAGAGGTTGCCGAGGCGGTCCAATTTTTCTGGACGAAAGACTTCTTGGAGAAGGTCACCGTCTGCGCCGGAGGGCTGGATGTCCCCCCTGCGGCCGTAAATGTGAGGGTGCTGGGGGTATAGGGAAAGGCCAATATTTCTCCGGCAGGGAGAAACAAGGCAAGAATACCTGCGACGATCCAGCCTGTGCGTTTAGCCAGTGCGTTGGGTTGTGTCATGTTATGCCGTCCTATCAGGGGTGATCAAGTGATCGAGTGCACATTCGAGAGCCGTGTGGCGCTCCTTTCCCACATCAACTTCTGCCAAAACTTGAGCAAACGCTGTACCAAAAAAAGAATCTTTAGGTACTGGTTCGAACATCGCGTAAATCCGAGCTTGTTTGGTCGAAAATCCATAAGCCGGCTTCTGTGGCCGATTCTCAGGACTGTACGGAGAACCAGTCGGTCTATGACGGGCTTGGACGGAGCGGTGTCGTGCGGCCAGGGCCTGGCGTGCTGGGGATCGCAATGATGATAAGGGCTCATACCAGTCGGGCAGGGCGGCACGGAATGTGGAAAAACGATGTTCAGATTTCGCTCTCTCAGGTAGGATGACCTCAGACCGTGTTGTACGAATTCTCACTCGAAGAGTCGAGAAACGATGTCGATCCAGCAAGTTATTCAGCATGAGACTCATGCGCAGGATACCCCGAGAGGCCTCTCAGGTGGGGTTCTGCTCGTCATGCAATGGAC
>JBKJZK010000398.1:0-1897 GCA_046715215.1 Nitrospiraceae bacterium | reverse complement strand
AGCGACAACGACGACCCGGGCCATATCGCCATGAAGGCGTTCAATCAGCTCGTCTTCCACGGACACCCCTACCGTTGGCCCGTCAATGGAACGGAGGAGACGCTCAACAAGATCACCCTGGCCGATGTGCAGGCCTTCTATGGGCGGGAATACTCCCCTTCCCAAGTCATCCTGACCATCGTCGGCGACGTCACGCTTGAACAGGCCACCGCACTGGTGCAGACCCATTTTGAAACCTGGAAAAAAGGGACATCGACAGCACGGAGTACGAAAAAGCCCTCGCCTGTCGAACGGAGAACGGTCCAACTCATCGAGAAAGATCTCACCCAATCCACTATTGTGCTTGGTCATGGAGGCCTTCCGCGCGCGCACCAGGATTTTTATTCAGTTACAGTGATGAATTACATACTGGGAGCCGGTGGATTTTCCTCCCGCTTGATGGATTCGATTCGCGACAAACAGGGGTTGGCCTATGGAATCATGAGCCACTTCGACGCTCGGCTGATGCCCGGTTCATTCTGGGTCAACCTCCAAACCAAGACGGAAACGACGAATCAAGCCATTACCGGCGTCCTGTCTGAAATCAAGTCCATTCGTGACGCACCGGTATCCGACCAGGAGTTGACCGAGGCCAAATCATTCTTGATGGGCAGCTTTCCATTACGATTTGACTCCACCGCGAAGCTCGCGCAGGTGCTCGCCCAAGTGGAGTTCTACGGCCTTGGGTTCGAATACTTTACGCAATACCCAAAATGGATAGATCGGGTCACGAAGGAAGACGTGCAGCGCGTCGCCAAACAGTACTTAAACCCCAAGCGGTACGCCTTAGTGGTGGTGGGCAACATTGCCAAAGCGAAGGTCAAGAACTAGCAGAATGCTAAAAAAACCCGCCAACGTCGTTCTCGCATCGCTCAGAGGCTCAACGTACCGAAGCGTACACCTCGCCTCTTCGCTCGCTGCGGCCTTGTTTGGGACAAGGCGCGTCTCGGCGCGCCAGGGTTGGATGGGTGAGAAGTCTGGCCTTTTTGAGCATCCTGCGGGGTATTCTCCTGTTGTTCTAGACGCGCAAATCAGTGATGTATTAGCGTCCATACACAGTTTTTCCGCAGCCTGCTAGGCGCAACGCTAAGGGCAAGAATCCATGATGTCCGAATCCCTCCACGGTAAACTCAATACACTCCGCCAGGTAATCTCGGACATGCAGTCTGTTCTGGTCGCCTTCTCCGGCGGGATTGACAGCACCGTCGTCCTGAAAATCGCCCATGAACAACTCGGTGAACACGCGCTGGCCGTCACCGCTGTCTCACCGACGTTTCCCACGATCGAACTCGACGGCGCGAAGCAGGTGGCCTCAGAGATCGGCGCGCGGCATGAACTGGTCCACACCGATCAACTTGATATTCCAGCCTTTGTGCAGAACGATGCAGCCCGATGCTTCCATTGCAAGACCGATCTCTATCAATTGCTGGACGGACTGCGCGAACCACGCGCAAGCCGGTGGATTGTGGACGGGACGAATCTCGACGATCTCGGGGACGATCGACCAGGAATCAGAGCCGCACGCGAGTGGGGAGTTCGAAGCCCGCTGGTCGAGGCCTCCCTCT
Organism: Nitrospiraceae bacterium; assembly: GCA_046715215.1. Taxonomy (GTDB): domain Bacteria; phylum Nitrospirota; class Nitrospiria; order Nitrospirales; family Nitrospiraceae; genus Palsa-1315. The sequence goes on along the minus strand of JBKJZK010000398.1, from coordinate 293 downwards.
CGAAGTCCGATGTGCGGGCACTCGCCCAGGCCTTGGGACTCTCAAATTGGGATAAGCCGGCAGCCGCCTGCCTCTCTTCCAGAATTCCACGTGGCATTCCGATCACGATCGAAAGTCTCCGTCGCGTGGAGGAGGCTGAAGAAATCCTACAAGCTGAGGGGTTTCGCCATGTGCGTGTACGGGAGCACGGAGAGGTGGCGCGAATCGAGATCGGGGCAGAGGAGTTTTCTCGGCTGAATCAGCCGGACCTGCGCGCGCACATCAGCGCCCGTCTCCGCAAGGCCGGGTTTCGC
>JBKJZK010000397.1:0-2929 GCA_046715215.1 Nitrospiraceae bacterium | reverse complement strand
GTTCTGCGAGTTCCTGCCGTTCGCTGGTGTGGTGGTGAATAACAAGTCCTTCAAGGTTGAGAACCATGACGCCGATCCGGATGACCCCAAGTCGGTCCAAGGTGTGCTCCACAATCCTCATAGCTTTGTGGTGAAGGGCACCAGCTCGGCCACGGGTTTCAACATCGGCTTGTCCAAGAAGGGCGACAAGCTCGACAAGCCTGTGGTGTTCCGTGGCGGAGCCGAGAAGGATGGTTTCTATCGTTTACAGTGCGACCAGCATGAGTTCATGCAGGGCTTCTTTCTCACGGTGTCGAGTCCGCACTTTGCGGTCGTCAAGGACGATGGCACCTTCGAGATCAAGGATGTGCCGGCCGGCAAGCATAAGGTGGTGGCCTGGCATCCGTTCGCCGCCAAGGGTAAGAAAGTGGAATTTGAGGTTGAAGTGGCTGACGGCGGGACTGCTAATCTCAAGGCTGAAATCAAGTAAGCCAGTATTTGTATGAGCGGGGCAACCCGCAATCGAAGGGCTCAGCGGGGTGACTCGCTGAGCCCTTCGTCATGAACTCCAAGCTATCGGCTATACGCCATTCGCTCTTTGTTTTTTAGTGCATGCCTCCCAACCACGTGGTGTGTCTACCTGCACCACCGGCTAACCCGCATTCTTCATGACGGTTCGTCGGTGCCCTAGCCATCCTTCCACCATACTATGGGGGAGGGTGAGGGAAATGACCTTCCCCCAATTCCGTGGACACCTGGTTAAGCCACAGCCGTCCTCGCTTCGCACTCGGCCGGGGAGTCATAGCCGAGCGTCGAGTGCCGTCGCCTCCGATTATAGAACACCTCGATATATTCGAGGATGTCCTGCTTCGCTTCTTCACGGGTCGCGTAGTGCCGATGGTACACGAGCTCGCGCTTGAGTGTCCCGCGTGAGCCGGACCGCCTCGGACTTGAATGCGTCGGTAAACTGACGCCGCGTTGTTTCTGACATGATCACCTCCGATTTCACGGTTCACCCCCTTATGGGGGTGTCTATGAAATCAGGGAGGGTCATCCCCCCCCCCTAAAGAATGATAGACGGGAAACTGCAAATAAGATCATAAAATGTGGTGCGCTGTAATCAATGTGGCGGTGATACGCGGTTCAGTTCCGCCGGTATTCGAGCGATGAAAGCCATCATGCACGTGACCAGTCTCTCTCTCAGTACCGTGTCGAGCTTGCAATTCGTTGCGGAGGCAAGCGCCCACGCCTGCACTGGCCACCGATATGAACAGTGCGCGACTTCGCGCGTTGCGTGTCCTCACTCAGATATGAGTATGAGTAAGGGAGAGACGATACAACAAAAGAGATGTGCGATCGAACAGGGATTCAATTTTAGAGGAGGGGGAATCATGAAGAATGCTTGGAGCGCCGCGATGCGCTTGAGAACGATTGTGTCGTCATTTGTGATCGCCACGGCCTTGATTGCTGGTTGCAGTGGCGGCGGTGGGAGCGGTGGGGGTGGAACCCCACCGGCAGCTCCGCCAGCGTCGGGTACCTTTACCATCGCCAAGGCTGGAACCGGCACCGGGACCATCACCTCCAATCCAGCAGGGATCAATTGCGGAGCGGTCTGTACCTTGACTGTTTCCTCCGGAACCGTGGTGACCCTTACCGCCGCGCCCGCGCCGGACAACACCCTGGCCGATTGGGGTGGCGCCTGTGCGACTGCGAGCGCCACCTGTGAGATGACTGTGACCACCAATCAAACCGTCACAGCGACGTTCAACACGTCAACTGCCACGCCTGCTCTGACAATTGCCAATGCCGGGACAGGATTAGGAAACGTCATGTGCGACAGGGCAGCCTGTAATCCCACCTATCCCTGGGGCACCAGTGTTACGCTTTCGGGCGTACCACAAGCGGGTTCCATTTTCGCTGGGTGGAGTGACGGCGGTTGTGCCGGCACAGCTGTTTGTACCGTGCTCCTGTGGGACAACACGGCGATCACGGCGACTTTCAATGCGCTTCCCGTCACCGCTCAGCTGAGTGTCATGAAGAACGGATCGGGGTCGGGGGCGGTAAGCTCGAGTCCCGCAGGGATCAACTGCGGAACGACCTGCTCGGCGAATTTCTCAGGGGGCACCACAGTCGCGGTGACGGCTTCAGCATCGGCTGGATCGACCTTTGCTGGTTGGACTGGGAGTGGGTGTTCAGGAACGGGGACATGCAATGTCACGCTGAATGCGAATGCGGCTGTGACAGCCACGTTTAACACTATTCCCCCAATCAGTTCACTTACCGTTACTACAGCGGGGACTGGTACTGGAACCGTAACATGCAACGGCACCACGTGTAATCCGTCCTATCCGTCCGGTACAGAGTTGACCATTGTCGCCGCGCCGGCAGCCACCTCGCTATTTAGCGGCTGGGGCGGGGCCTGTGCCTCGTTCGGGTCGGCTACCACTTGCAATCTGACAATCAATGCCAATTCAACCCCATCGGCTACGTTCAATCTCCCGACGCTCTCCGTCGTCGTGGCTGGGACGGGCACGGTGACCTCGAACCTCGCCGGCATCAACTGCGGCACGACCTGTTTGGCCTCGTTTAACAATGGAACATCCGTAACACTGACTGCGACGGGTGCGGGATTCTCCGGTTGGACAAGTGGAGTCTGTTCGGGAACTGGTACCTGTGTGGTGCTGCTTAGCCAAAACACGACGGTGACGGCCAATTTTGGTGGCGCGGGGTTGCCTCCCTTTGCACTGGCGGCCTATCTCAAGGCTTCGAACACCGGGGCGAATGACAACTTCGGGTCCAGCGTCGCCTTTCAGGGCGGCGTCCTGACCAGCATCGCCCTGGCGGGCGACACCCTGGCTGTAGGGGCGGCTGGGGAAGACAGCTCCGCGACCGGGGTTAATGGCAACCAGGGGGATGACACCATCACAGGCACAAACAGCGGGGCGGTCTA
>JBKJZK010000396.1:0-5804 GCA_046715215.1 Nitrospiraceae bacterium | reverse complement strand
CATCAAGGTCGTGTCAGCCCAAGATGACGCATCGCTCGAGATTGTTGCCAACACCTACGAACTCGTAGTCAAGGCGGGGATTCATCGGGCTTCCAGCATCAGAGTTGCGGAAGCGGCGAAGGTGATTGAAAATACTCAGCGGGATCTGAACATCGCGCTGATGAATGAGTTGTCGCTCATTTTTCATCGTCTCGGGATTGATACCAAGTCTGTTCTGGATGCGGCGGGAACCAAATGGAACTTCCTGAAATTTTCTCCGGGGCTCGTTGGCGGACATTGTATTGGTGTGGACCCCTATTATTTGACCGCGAAGGCTGAATCGGTCGGCTATCATCCGCAAGTGATTCTGGCTGGTCGGCGCATCAATAACGGGATGGGAAAGTTCGTCGCGGAACAAACGATGAAGCGGCTCGGTCAACTGTACAGACCCGCCAATGATCTTAAGGTGGCTGTCCTGGGCCTGACCTTTAAAGAGAACGTGCCGGATTTACGAAATAGCAAGGTGCCGGACATTATTCGCGAATTGCGAGAGTATGGCGTCCAAGTCCTGGTGCATGATCCGATCGCGCAATCGGAAGAGGCGGTCGAAGAATACGGCATACATTTGAGCAAGTGGGACGACCTGGGAGATGTCGACGGAATTATTGTGGCAGTAGCGCATCGGGAATATGCGGATATGGCGGTGCAAGAACTCCTCAAACCTCTCCGCAGTCAGCGGGAGGGTGTGGTTATTGATGTGAAATGTCTGCTTAATCAGGCGAAACTGCCTAAGACACTCAAGTACTGGCGTTTATAAATACCGGATGCTGAGCGGTTCTTTATAAGAGCGAACCTTCGCTCTTCCTCTGATAGGAATAACGGAAGGCAGCTGCTCATCAGCCATAGGCGGGCTTGATCAAAGACCAGACAAGGGCTATAGTACCTACCTACATATAGACAAGGCCATTCTTCTTCTACACAACCTGTGGGAATTGGTGTAGCCTACAGGTGGCATCAAAATTCAACTCCGCTGCAGTCTAATGTCAGACTTTTCCTGTGACCTCATGGGTTATGAATACTTTCCACGCTAGAACTGCTAATCGGTATCGTACCATCGTCAGAGGCGCTCCCTTTACAGCCTTGGTTCTTCTTGCCGGCTGCGCCTACTTCAATTCACCTGACATCAAGCGGGGAGATCAATATCTCGCAGCGGGTAATTGGGAAGAGGCCAGTCTCGCCTATAAGCAAGCGCTGAAAGATGATCCCTTCGATCCCACATTACAGCGCAAATACACCATGGCACTAGAACGAGCTGCGGCGTCGTATGAGGAGCGAGGACGGGCGTATCTCAAAGAACATCAGCCTGACCTCGCGATTGAACAGTTTAAGCGCGCCCTCACCATTGAACCGTCCAGTCTCGATCATCAATCGGGGTTGCTTGAAGCGCTTCGCTTGAAAGATGCGCGCGGCCAGAATCGAGAGGCGGATCGCCTCGCCCAGCTTGGTCGGGCCGACGAAGCCATGGAGGTTTATGCCAGAGCGGCAGAGCTGGATCCCTCGTTCAAAGAACCCCTCGAGAGTATTTCAAAACTCACCGAGGAGCAGCAGGCGCTGAATCGTGACGATCGGCGGAAGCAACCGGTGACACTTCGGTTTCGCAATGCCGGCCTTAAAGAAGTCTTGGAAGGGATTGGAAAGGCAGTAGGGATCAATCTTATTTTCGACAAAGATGTCAGAAATGACCCTATGACCATTAGCATTCAGGATACACCGTTCAATGAGGCCTTCAATCTCATTCTCAACAGCAATAGCCTGTTCGCCCAAACCGTATCCCCGGGCGTCATGATTGTCAGCCCCAATACCAAGCAGAAACAAGAACAGTATCAAGATCTGATGATTCGGACATTCTATTTGTCCAACGCTAAAGCGAAAGACATGCTGGTGTTGCTGAAGAGCATGCTCGATTCTAAACGGATGCATGCCAATGAACAATTGAACACGATTGTCATCCGGGACCAACCGGAAAAACTGGAGATGGCTGAAAAGATCATCTTAGCCAACGACCGCCTGGACTCCGAGGTCTTATTTGATGTTGAGGTTCTGGAAGTCGATCGCACGGTAGATCAGACATATGGTCTAACCTATCCCAAACAAATTGCAGGCGCCATCGTGCCTCCGGGGTTTACGGGAGCGATCGCCGGAACTCTCGCACAGCAGTTTACGCGCGGCCAACTCACCGACCTTGGAGGGGACAGCTATCTCTTTAAGCTTCCGACCAACATCCAGCTGGATTTCTTTAAACAGATCACCGACGCCAAGACCCTTGCCGCCCCGAAAGTTCGCGTGGTCAACAACAAGAAGGCGGAGATTAACATTGGGGATAAGCAACCGATCCTGCTTTCCACAACGAATGTCTTGCCTGGTCAAGCGGCAACAGGGGCAGTTCCGACGACCTCGACGGTGACCTCGATTGAATTCCGAGACACTGGAGTCAAATTGACTGTTGAGCCCTCCATCCATCTGGGGAATGAACTTTCTCTGAAGATAAAGATTGAAGTCGTTCGTCTTGGCGAGCAAGTGACGCTCCAAGCTAGTCCCCCCATAACCCAGTTTAAGTTCGGTAATCGCTCTGCAGAAACCATGCTCAATGTCAGGGATGGCGAAACCATTGTGTTGGGAGGGCTGATCCAAGAAGAGGATCGCAAGACCCGCACCACCATCCCATGGATCGGCGATCTCCCTTTCATCGGTAATCTTATAAGTGGTTTTATAACCAAGCGGGTGACCACCGAGGTGATCCTGACGATTACACCGCACATCATTCAGGGGATAACTCCTCCTGGGCTCAGTACGCAGGTGTTCTGGTCCGGGACGGATTCAAGCTATGCCACGAGCCCGCTGTTTGCCCCAAAGGGGAAGAAGATTTCCATGATGGGAGCTGGGGTTTCCGGTGCAGGATTCTCATCGTCGGGAGGGCCGGCAAAAGGGGGAATGGCAGGGAAGGCCGCTGCAGCGGCACTCACCCCAAGGACTTCGGTAGGGGCGGTTGCCTCGATCAGGCCAGACGAGTCGGTGATCCAAATGGGAAAAGAATTTAAGCTTGCCATCAATGACCAACGTCTTCGTCCAACGGCGGAAGGCGTATTTCAGCTTCAATATGATCCACAGGTGCTTGAATTCAGAACGCTTCTGAATGGTGAAGTCATACAGGCGGACCGCACAGGCGGGCAGGCGTCTAGTAGCCCAGAGATGCAAGCGGGAACGGTTGCTTTCAAAGTCGCACCATCAGCCAGACAGACAGGCGGGCGGACCGTAACGGTCACCTTCTACGCCAAGGCGCCTGGTGTGTCTCCTGTGCGTGTGGCGTTGGTGGATTCCGCCGCGGAATCATCCATGGCATCGTCCCAAGAAGGAAAAGGTATCGTGAGGGTGCGGTGAAAGAGTCAGGCGTGACCCTCTTGGAACTCCTGATCACGCTGACAATTGTGATGGTTCTCGCCTCTGTCGCTATGCCGCTCAGCCGCCTGTCGGCGAAACGGACTCACGAGATAGAACTGCGGCAGCATTTGAGGATCATGAGGGCTGCCATCGACACCTTTAAGCTGGAGTGGAATCGCGATGGCGACGTATTATTGGGACCGGCCTGCGTAAAGAACAAGCTCACGTGCAAAGACGTAACGAGTGTCTACGGATATCCGAAGTCGCTGGATATGCTGTTAGGGATCAAGCTCACTAGTGAAGAGGCGACGGTCAAGGGCACGACGACGAGGCGTTATCTAAGGGGTCTTCCCCTTGATCCCTTGACCGGCAAGGCGGATTGGTTGTTCCGATGTTATAAAGATGTGCCGAACGCATCAAGCTGGTGCGGGGATGACGTCTACGACATTATGACTCAAAGTAAGGACATGGCATTAGATGGAACGAAGTATCGAGATTGGTAAGTGTGGAGCACAGAGCGCAAATGGTTTCACCCTGCTCGAGCTGATGATCGTCGTATCGATCATCGGCATTCTCGCCACCTTGGCGGTGCCCTCGTACCAATCGTCGATTGTGAAGGCCAAAGAGGCTTCCTTGCGACAGGATCTCTCGACACTCCGCGATGTGCTGGATCAGCACAAGGCAGACCAGGGAAAGTATCCTCCGTCTCTGTCGGCACTGGTGGGCGCCGGGTATTTACGGGGAATCCCAAAGGATCCCTTTACCGGTGCGACGACCACATGGCAAGAGATTTCTGATCCTGTCGAGGGGGGCGTGGTCGACATCTTTTCAGGGGCCGAGTTTGTGGGGACAAACGGCACCCCGTATAATCGTTGGTAAGGATGCCCATGCGCAATCGTCATCGCCGATTGCTCCAGACCTCAGTTGAAGCAATACGCGCCTGTTATCCGACTGTGCGAGTCGGAGCCCTCTGTGCGGTCGGCTTCGCATCAGCCTTGTTTGCGGGATGTGGCGAACTCGAGCCGATGCGTGAGCCGGAGGTGGTCGATCTTGAGCTGACCACAGGTACGTTAAAGGCGTCGGTGAGAGACGCGCAACGGACGGTGGCGGAGTTGCGGGCTGACCTTGAGGCGCGGCGCAGGGAATTGGCAGAAGCTCAGGTCGCTCAGGCACAGCTTGAAGGACGAGTCAGGGAAGCAGAACGACGGGTCATCGAAGCCCGGCACGTGATCGAGTTGCAACGGGAAGAACTGGCCGGAGCTCGGACGGAGAGGGCGCGTGTGTCCCGAAGCAGTCTTCAATTACAGGGCCAGTTGAAGCAGCTCAGGAAGCAGCTCTCAAAAACAGGCTCTACTCATGACGGGCAGGAGGCGGCCCCACTACCGTCCAGCGGTACGATGCGCAAGGGCCAGAAGGCGATGCAGGTTTCCGCACAACGAAATCAGTCCTCAGAATTTCCGGAGACGCCTCAGATGGTGGCGACCCCTGCTGCTGTGATGCCGGTGCCGGCCAACCGTGAGCCATCGTCAGGGGTTGAGCAGCAGATGGCTCCAACTAGACATGTTTCCGTGAAACCCGGTGATACGCTCTGGAGCATTGCGCAGAAGTATCGCGTCAATGTGGAACATCTGCGTACGTTCAATCAATTGACCGACACCAGGATTGTCATTGGCCAGGCCCTGTGGTTACCGGATGATCGGCCCATGGATGGGCTCGATGCCGACAAGGGCGCATCGACGCCGTAAGCCTAGCCCAATTAATCATGAAGGTTTGTCGCGAAAACGTGCAGACGCGAAGCGAGACGGGCACTCGGAGGCCGCGGGGACTGGCTCTCCTGTCTGCGGCAGTGCCTGTCCCCAGCAGTATGTCGAAGGGCTGAATGGCGAGACTGCCCGTCACAGCCGCGTATCCGCGCTTGTAGCAGAAGCTTCATGAATCATGCGGGCTAGATTCCTGTTATCCGCCTGACTTCGTGCACGTCTTACCATGGCTGTATTTGCTTACAGAGTGGCCCGTCCTGATGGCTCAACCCTTGATGGACAGATCGAGGGAGAGGAAGAACACCTCGTTCGGGCCAAACTGGAGGGTCAAGGCTTCCTCATCTTTCGGTTGCAGCGACGGGGTGCGGCCACAAGCGGTTTGGGCCTGGGGTGGCACACGTTTAGAAAGCTCCCGCTTCAGGAATTCTTGGTGTTTAATCAAGAGCTGCTCGCCCTCGTGAAAGCCGGTCTTCCCGTGTTGCGGGTGTGGGATCTCTTGATCGAGCGAGCCAACCACTCAGGATTTCAGCGGGCCTTGCGGACGGTCCGACAAGATATCCGTGGAGGGGCGTCGGTTTCCGAAGCGCTGGCAAAACACCCGATCCATTTTTCAGAATTGTATATTGC
>JBKJZK010000395.1:0-3819 GCA_046715215.1 Nitrospiraceae bacterium | reverse complement strand
TCGAAGATGCAGCTCTCTTCTTGGTTAGAGAGGCTAAGTTGGGGTCGGCTGGCTTGACGTTCCATGACCCCACTCGCTATATTCACGATCAAGCTGCAGCAGCAGTCCAGGCTGGTCCTCTCACGTACTCCCTTCCTCTTTCCATGAACAGCGACCTCATCACCGAGATCAAGCCTTCCAAAAGCGCGCCACTGTTCGGCTTTTGGTATCCCGCTTGTCCGAGCAGTGAACTCGCTCCCGACAGCCTGAAAGGGACCGTCCTGTTGGGCCTCCCTATCCTCGTCTGCAAAACAGCACAGGGTGCGGTCGCGGCCATGCGCGACATTTGCCCCCATCGCGGGATGCCGCTGTCCTTCGGTAAAATGGAAGGCGACTGTGTCGAATGTGCCTACCATGGTTGGCAGTTCGATCAGGCAGGCCGTTGCCGGGGGATTCCTGCGCTGGTCGAAAACTCCCCCATTCAAGTCGACAAAATTGGCATCACCACCTACGCCTGCCGGGAACGAGACGGTTACGTGTGGGTGTTCGTTCCCGACCCTCAACAATCGAACCAGACCATCCCGGACGTGCCGCCGCTGCCGCTCCCCTCGTCTCCCTATCGGATGATTCACATCTCGACGCTGTTGGATTGCACCATCGACGACGGCATCGTCGGCTTGATGGACCCGGCTCACGGCCCCTTTGTGCATCAAAGCTCCTGGTGGCGCACTAAGGCGAGCATGCACGTAAAGGCCAAAACCTTTGAACCGATTCCCAACGGCTTCCGCATGGTGCCGCACGCTCCCTCAACGAACAGCGGACCGTACAAGCTCCTGAACCTGTTTTACGGCGGGCCACTGACGACCACCATCGACTTTGTGCTGCCCAACCAACGATTCGAGTTCGTCCAGTGCGGATCGCTCTTCGTGTCCAGCCGCGCCACCGTCACGCCGATCAGTGAACAGCAATGCCGCATCGACTTTACCGCCGCGTGGAACTGCCTCAGTTTGGTTCCATTTTCCAAGACCGTTTTTCGTTATTTCGCCAACATTTTCATGACGCAGGATCGAGAGGCGATGGAACGCCAGGCGGTAGGATTACGCTACAAACCGGCCTTGATGCTCATCGACGATGCCGATACGCCGGCTAAATGGTACTACAAGTTAAAAGCCGCACATCTTGCGTCGGCGCAAACCGGACAACCCCTCGACCATCCGCTCAAAGAACGAGTCACGCTTCGCTGGAAGAGTTAACCCGGCTTATTCATGAATGCCGTCGCGAAACCGCCAAAAAATGCGTTCCTCGTGAAGCGTGAAGAGCAGGAACAACGTATCTGAAGCGGCTCATTTCGCACCCGTCTGCACTAAAAGCCCCATCGCCTGCCGAATCTGGGTGCGTGAGCCAAGTAACACCACTATATCGCCCGCCATTAAGCGAGTCTTCTCCGACGGATTCGCTTGCGTCACCCCGGCGCGCGTCCAGGCGATCACCGAAGCGCCCGTGCGTGGACGGAGAGCAATCTCAGCCAACGTCTTCCCCCGCGCAGGCGAATCGCCGTCGATGCGGCAGGTTTCGGCTTCCGCATCGGTCAAGGTCCCGCCACGAAGATGACCCGAGAATTCCGGCAATTCGCTGCGACGAAGCAAGGCGTACCCCTCACGGCGAATTTGTTCAGCCTTTCGCATCACAAAGTCCTGCGGCAGTTTGTAGGTGCGGAGCACCAAGGCAAAGATCTCGATGGAGGTTCCGAATTCCTCAGGCACCACATCATCTGCGCCGAGCTGGTGCAGCTCCTCCAAGTCGCGCAGATAGCGAGTCCGCACGACGATATGGAGTTTGAGGTTGAGTCCCTTGGCGACCTGCACGGCTCGCCGGGTGATAAACGGATCCGAGATGGCGACCACCAACACCTTCGCATCCTCGATCCTCATATGCCGCAACACATTCGGATTCGTGACATCGCCGTAGTAGAGGGGCACTCCCCGTTTCGCTTCGCGGCTGACGGTATCGCCGTCGAGATCCAACGCGAGATACGGGATCTCCGTGTCACCGAGTACGCGAGCAAGATTCCTCCCGTTCAACCCATACCCCGCAATAATGACGTGGTCCTTCATCCTAATCTGCTTCCCTTCGGTCTGCAGGACGTGGGCGGTGGTGCGACTAGGCAGCCAATGACGAAGCCGCTGCCACGCCTCCGCACGGCGGGCCAGGTGCGGGGACCACTGCATGAGAAAGGGGGTCACGATCATGGAGAGTACCGAGACCGCGAGAAAGACCTGATACGGATCACCCCGTAAGAAACCGCTCTCCTGCCCTTGCTGTGCCAGCAAGAAACTGAACTCTCCGACCTGGGCTAGGGCGATGCCCACCATAATTGCCGAACGTGGAGGGACCTCCGCCAACAAGACCGCTCCGACCCCGGTGACAAATTTCACCAACAGAATCGTCACGAGTAGTCCGGCCACCGGCAGCGGATGCGCGAGTAACACCCGCCAGTCCATGAGAATGCCGATCGACACGAAGAAAAGACTATTGAAACTGTCGCGGAACGGCAACACTTCGGCCATGGCCTGATGGCTGTACTCCGATTCGGAAATGACCAACCCGGCGATGAACGCACCCAATGCCAATGAGATACCGCCGAGCGTGGTGAGCCACGCGATGCCGAGACAGGAGACGATGATCGTCAACAAGAACAGCTCACGGCTGCGGCTGCGGACGATATGTCCCAACAGCTTGGGGACCAGATACCAGGCGGCTGCAATGACGAGCACAACGACAAGAACCGACTTCCCCAAGGTGAGCAGGATCGCCAGCCCGCCTCCATCCGACGGGCTGGCAAGAATCGGCGTCAACAACATCATGGGTACGACGACCAAGTCCTGAAAAACGAGAATTCCGATCGTGGCTCGGCCATGGATCGAGTCGCTGTCCCCTCGTTCGGCCAAGGTCTTCAACACGATCGCCGTGCTGCTCAGGGAGAAGAGGAATCCCCAGAACACCCCATGCCGCCAGGACAGTCCGACGAGCATCGCTCCGAGCCACGCGATCAACAGGACGCCGCCGACCTGGATCGGTGCGGCCAAAAACATGAGGCGGCGCATGGAGGCTAATTGCACCAACGAGAATTCGATGCCGATGGTGAAGAGGAGCAGGACGATCCCGATCTCCGCCAATACTTTGACCGTGCCGATGTCCGAGATGAGGTTCAACCCATAGGGACCGATGAGTGCGCCGGCGACCAAGAATCCTGCAATCGAGGGAAGTTTGAACTGGTGGAATACGAAAACAACGGCGATCGACACCGTGAAAATCACGAGCAGATTTGCAAGCACGCCGTAGTCAGTCATGACAGAAATTGGTCAGGCGTGAGGAGTGAGGGAGTCAGGCGAGGGAAACTCTTCGAACGTTTCACGCCTCACGTTTCACTGGTTCAAGGCGGAGAATACCTCAGCAGCAAGGAGGGAACAAGGCAAAGCTGCTTGTTCAACGGAAGCCTTTTCGCTACGTTGGCTTCACGGGACGAACGAGCGAAGCCATACCATGATCCGCGCAATATGTGGTGGTGGAGGATCCATCTGACCACGGCACCTGTCGGTAGCTAGACCCCCCTCGAAAGATGCATAGACGGCTTTGGCTCTGGTGGAATAGCTTGTCAGCACCATCGGTGAGTACAATGAAGAAAGGTGAACGATGATGCAAACTCTGTCTGTTCCACCGTCTCAAGGGAGGTGCTCTATGCAGCCCACCCATGTGCTCATGATTGCCACAGCGATCCTCACCCTGTCCTCAACGTCGGCATTCTCTGATACGACGATCGCCTTTGATCCGTTACTGATG
>JBKJZK010000394.1:0-1858 GCA_046715215.1 Nitrospiraceae bacterium | reverse complement strand
TGATCAGACGCTTCTTGACGGTCCGGATATGTGCGGCAAGGGGATTGAGAATCTGTGCCATAACTCCGGTCCCGGTTGCTGATTGACGCCACCCCCACGACGCTGCTCCTCACTATGGAGCAACCTGCAGCTCATGGTGACAGACACGAATCAGCTCGGCCATCTTGTCCTTCTTCGCCAACTTCTCTTTGTGCAAATCCTTCATGGACAGTTCTTCGGCAGGAGTCAGTACGTGGCGCTTCTGCAATTGGATCAATTCCATGTCCAGACGGTGGTGAGCCTCTTCCAGTACACGGAATTCGTGACTGGATTGGCGCAGCCGTTCCGCAACCATACTGTCTGTCAGCATGTCTCACCTCCTGATTATGAGATTACTGCAGCGGCCTGATATGTCCTCCCTCGCGACCGACTTCGTGTGTCAATCCACCCGACTCCGACACAAGCGGGTCCAGTTCCATCAGCAATGCATCTTCTATGGGATTGGTATAGTAGGTTGGTCGAGTCGTCACGTCGCGAAACCCAAGACCTCGGTAGAGTGCATGCGCAGCATGGTTCGAAGCCCGCACTTCGAGCACGGCGCACATCGCCGCTTGTGCCAGCCCCACCTCCAGGGCCTGCATAACCAAGGCCCTGGCAATACCCTTGTGCCGCATCGACTCGATAACCGCCAGGTTCATCAGCCGTACTTCCTCGAAGACGACCCAGAAACAGAGATACCCGACAATCGAGACGGAACCTGCTTCGTCCGGCGGCACCTGCTTTGCCAATAGAAAATGTGCAAAGGGATTGCCGTTGAGTTCCGCTTCCAACATTTTGCGCGTCCAGGGGGCCGAGAAGCAAGCTTCTTCAATATGCAGAATATCCTGCAGCGCTTCGACGGTCGCCGGCTCAATAATCAATTCGTCTATCACCAGTCCCTCTCCAACGAGATAAGGCTGAGGCTGAGATGAAGAAAGACGATCTTCATTCACTCAACCTTGACCTTGACCTCAGCCTACCTCAGTCACCGCCGCGCGTCCCGCCCGTACCTCTCCCTCGCATGGCCCGAGCTTGCCCCGACGGAATCTGCGCCGCCGCCACGCGCGCGATCACTTTTCTTGCGATCCGTTCCTGACGCAGGGCCACCGGCGACAGGCCGCCGGACTCTTCGTACTTCAGTTCTGCAGCGGTCCGTTGCACATACAGCGGACTGATGCCAGTTCCTGCATACTCACCTCGTCGGAGGCGCTCAATCCCTGCCAATCCGATCGAGACAGCCGAGGGTTTCATGGCATAGTCCGACGCCTCGGTAACCGTGGCGGAGGGAGGAATCGACGCACGGATAGCTGACCCTTCAACCGTCCAACCTTCGCCAAATACCAGAGCCGATCCTGTAAGGCTACGTCCCAGCATAACGGGCGTGCCCACCTGTTCCACCATCACTCGCTCCAACCCATCCTTGCTGGTCCAGCGAAACAACGCCCAGTAGAGTTCCCCACGCCGACTATTGAGAATGGGACAAAGTAGAGTCGAGGTTCCTCTCAGATTCCAGGCCATCCCTTCCAGGGTCGGCACCACCGCCAAGGGGAGTTGACTGATTGTCCGGAATCCGAGGAGCGTCGCCAAGCCGACGCGCAGCCCCGTGAAGGACCCAGGCCCGATCGACACCACCAAACCATCCAGTTGTTTGAGCGTCAGACCCGTCTCACGCAACAACCGATCGATCGTAGGGAGTAACAGCTTGGCATGCGATCCGGCCGCATCCTGGTCGTGCCGGGCGAGCACGCGCCCCCCATCGAGGATCGCCACACTCTGCCACGAAGTGGCCGTCTCGACGGCTAAAACCTTCATTGGAGCGAGGCCTGCGCAAGGTCGGCAG
>JBKJZK010000393.1:0-5777 GCA_046715215.1 Nitrospiraceae bacterium | reverse complement strand
CGCCGTTGGGGGTTGCAGGGTTTGCGGCGTCGAAAGCCTTGTCGTTTCGCAACGATGACCCGACGAAAGCGAGCCGGCCGTTCGACAAGGACCGCGACGGGTTCGTGCTCGGCGAAGGCGCTGGAGTTGTGGTCTTGGAGGAACTGGAACATGCCCGTCAGCGTGGCGTTCGGATCTATGCCGAATTGATCGGCTACGGCATGAACAGCGACGCCTACCACATTACTGCCCCGTCCGAAGAGGGAGAAGGCGCAGTCCGGTGCATGGAGCTGGCACTCAAGGATGCCGGTATCGGCAAGGACCAGGTCGGGTACATCAACGCGCATGGTACGTCGACGATGGCGGATGCGATTGAGACCAAGGCCATTAAGCAGGTGTTCGGTGAGCAGGCCTACCGCATCCCGGTGAGTTCGACCAAGTCGATGACTGGCCACTTACTCGGGGCAGCCGGTGGGATTGAAGCGGTGTTTAGTGTTCTGGCCCTTCACCACGGGATACTTCCTCCGACGATCAACCTGGATCATCCGGATCCTGCCTGCGATCTTGACTATATTCCGCACAGTGCCAGACCGACTACGGCGACGGTGGCGCTGTCGAATTCTTTTGGATTCGGCGGGGTCAATGCCTGTCTGCTCTTCAGGAAATCAGGCGCCTAGAGGCGCGGAAAAACTCAGCTCAAATACTACACCGTTAGAATCTTGCATAATGGCGTCGATGTCAAAATTTCAGGATGCTCAAAAAGGCTGTTCAGCAAGGCCGCAGCGAGCGAAGAGGCGAGGAGGTACGTACCGCACTTCGTGTGGGCCGTTCGCCTTTTGAATGGATCTTGGCGAACGGAAAAACCGCTCCAGTGATTCCGATATCCGAGAGGCTCTCCTCGGCAAGTTGAGCCTCTGAGCGATGCGAGAACGCCGACCGGGGAAAAGCGCGTCTCGGCGCGCAGGGGTTGGGCGGGTGAGAAGAGCGACTTTTTCACCATCCTGCTAACCGGCCTGTGCGAGGGATATACTCGCCATTATGACTTCGGCTTCTTCCGCCGACTCGCTCCAATCCTCGTTGGGCTATCGATTCAAGGCCCTTGCCTTGCTCGAGGAAGCCTTGACTCACTCCTCTCTCGTCAACGAACAGAAAACGGCTTTGCCTCAACATAACGAGCGGCTCGAATTTCTCGGCGATGCCGTGCTGTCGCTTGTGATGAGTGAGTACCTGGCCTCCGCGTTACCGCAGTCTTCAGAGGGGGCTCTCTCGAAGCTGAAAGCACAGTTGGTGAGTGAAGCATCGCTGGCGCAGGTAGCCCGCCGTCTCGCACTGGGGAAGCATCTCAAGCTCGGGCGCGGGGAGGACCGTTCGAAGGGGCGTGAGAAGGACTCGTTGTTGGCCGATGCGCTGGAGGCGGTGCTTGCGGCGGTTCATCTTGACGGAGGATTCGAGGCAAGTCGCACGGTGACACGCCGCATTTTCGCAGAGGAACTCACGCATATCGCCGCGCAACAGGAGCAGCCGGGAGCGGGCGACTACAAGACTCAGTTTCAGGAGTGGTGTCAAAAGCGTCATGATACATTGCCGCGCTATGCGACCGTTCGAGAAACAGGGCCCGACCACCAGAAGGCATTCGAGGTGGAACTGTCCATTCATGGCGAGGTCGTGGGCATGGGGTCCGGGCGAAGCAAAAAGGAAGCAGAACAGCAGGCGGCGAAGCAGGCTCTTCGACAGGTAGGGACCTGATCCGGTCGCCATGGCATGGTAGGATGATCTCGCAACCAGATGAGTTATTATTTCAGGGAGGCTGATGATGCAAAGACGAATCATAGTGAAAATGGTGGCAGTGACGCTCGTGTTCGGGTGGAGTCTGTTGCTGGGTATGGGTGCCCTCTTTGCAGCTGACAAGTCCCCAGCGGGAAAAGCTGAAGAGGCGAAAGGTCCCAAGGCCATTATCAAAACAAAGTTTGGCGACATGGACATCGTCTTCTTTCCTGAGAAAGCCCCCAAGCATGTTGAGAATTTCATCGCGTTGGCGAAGTCCGGCTTCTATAACCGCACGATTTTTCATCGGGTGATTCCAGGGTTCATGATCCAGGGCGGCGATCCCAACACCAAAGATCTGAATAAGCCGGAGACCTACGGCCAGGGGGGGCCGAGCCAGCGGCTCAAGGCTGAGTTCAACGACATTCCTCACCGACGAGGGATTCTCTCCATGGCACGCACGAACGATCCCAACAGTGCCGGTTCGCAGTTCTTCATTGTCGTCAAGGATTCGAACTTTCTCGATGGGCAATATACGGTCTTTGGCGAGGTGGTGAAGGGGATGGAGGTAGCGGACAAGATTGTCAGCTTGCCGAACAGCCGCGACCTTCCGACGGAACGGGCGGAGATGACGATCGTGGTGGTTGAGTAAACGATGCAAGGTTGGTGGGGTATGATGCGTGACTCTGCTGTCATCAGAAGCCTCATGCTGTGCGGAGTGCTGTTGGGGATCGGTTTCCTCACAGGTTGTGGAGGGAAGGCCGACTTGCAACCGGTTGCTCCTCCGCCAGTCCTTGGGCCGAAAGCCATTATCAAGACTAAGTTCGGAGACATACATATCAAGCTGTATCCGGATGTGGCCCCGAATCATGTTGAAAACTTTATCAAGCTGGCCAAGTCCGGCTTTTACGACGGGACGATTTTCCACCGGGTTATCCCCGGTTTTATGATCCAGGGTGGTGATCCCAATACCAAGAACTCGCTGCGCAAAGACACCTATGGGCAGGGGGGACCTAAGGATGAGAAGGGCAATCCCGTCTTGCTCAAGGCGGAGTTCAGCGATATTTCTCACAAGCGCGGCATTGTGTCGATGGCGCGAGCAAACGAACCTAACACCGCAGGGTCGCAGTTTTTCGTTGTCGTTGAGCCGTCCCCCTTCCTCGATGGAAAATACACGGCGTTTGGCGAGGTGACCAAAGGCCTTGGTGTTGCCGATAGGATCGTGAGCGTCCCAAAAAACGATCGCGACCTACCGAACGATCGGATTGAGATGACGGTGACGATTATCGAATAAGAGGCGTGTGGAAGGGATAACGCTATTTGATTTTTTCGATGAATGTGCGAAGGCGGGCTCGCTCGGACGGAAAGAACAGAATGAAGCTCAGGCCAAAGACACGGCCTGAGACCCAACGTACTGAGGCTCGTTCGACTTTCACTGGTGGTGACTGGTCGGGAAGTTGAAGTAAGATCTGAACGTCGAGTCCTTCCGCCATATTGATGTCAGATTCGGCCCGACAGCCGGCCGTCGAGATGTTTGTGATCGTGGCGTCGCCTTCGACCTCACCGGAAGAAAATCCCAGGGTGCAGCGTAACTCCACCCGGCGTGCTTTTCTGATCTTTCTTTCTTTATCACTCATGGTGTCTGCTCTACCGTCCTCGGGAGTAGCTACCTGTCAGTGGTGGTGACAACCCGGTCCATGGGTATGGGGCTCAGGCACCGGGGGCGGCATGAACTGCTGCCCTGGCAAGATGATGTGGCCCGGTTCACGTTGCTTGGTCAGGTGTTCCGCAATTTCCGGATGGTAGGCTCGCACATAGCCGATAAGCCCACCGAGGAACCGTTGTGATTGGAAGTCTGTACCGGAAAATCGTGAGACGACGGTAATCGCACGGTCCAGTATCTCCGGTGCGGAGGACATATCGGCGATCTGCTGAGGGTTCTGCTTCTTGAACGTGTCGTACTCCTTCTTCAGATGTTCCGCGAAGACTGGCATCGGTGCGGCAGGCACATGGAGGGGGCTGAGTCTTCGTCTCAAGGCCTGCAGCGCGGCCACGACTTCCGCATCTTGCCCGTCGCGGCGTCCCTGGAAGTAACCAAAGATGACCACTTCGACGAGATTGAACAGGGCCACGGCCTTTTCGCCGCCCAGCTCCGCCAGCTCGCGATAGAAGTCACGGCGCACCGGCATGAATTGTACCGCAAGCCGTTTCTGCTGATAGTCGCTTCCGGATTCGAGATAGACGCAGTCAGTCGGGCATGAGACCCGCACGATTCGGTGTTCGCCGCAACACTGGCTACAGATCAGCCCCGCCAACGCGGGGCAAGGACGCTTGCCTTTCCGATGTGTGCAATAGGCGCATTGGCTCATTTTTTTGCGGGCCCTTCCGGTGCCGGTTTCGGTGGTGGGGGGATGAAGCCATAGTCCGCCAGCGTCCGTTTTTCTTGCTTGGGCTTCCCACCACTAGGGGTTTCAAGCCCGTTCATCTCGGCTGCGTGGGCCAATTCAAACGGTACAAGGATGAGGTTGTTTGCACGGTCGATACTCAGATCTCCCGGCGAGGGTAAGAATTCGGCAATGACTTGAAACCGCTTGTCCCAGCTCATGCGCCAGACTTTTCCCGTCGTGAAATCCGACACGTACATATTGCCCCAACGGTCGAAGTCTACCCCGCGGAGATTCTGAAAGCGGCTGGAAAAGAATCTGTTGGAGAAGAGCTCCGTCACTACGCCTTCCGGCGAGACTTCGGAAATCTTGCCCTTGTCCCAGCTCACCGCAATAATCTGGCCGGACTTGGGATGAACGACAAGGCCTGAGGGGCCTGCCAGGGCAGGGTCTGTAACCAGCACGGACACCGTCTGGGTGGCCAGATCGACTCGGTAGATCGTGTTCGCTTTCTGGTCGGAGCAATAGAGGTGCCCCTTGCCATCGAAGGTCACATCGCTCAACGAAACCTGTGACAGCTCAGTCTGTGAGGCCGCGTGCGATCGGACTGTAAGTGCCATGACCGGCTTGCCGGTGGTCGTGTCAAAGCCCCGCAGGGTATCGAGATCGGCCACGTAGAGCACGTGTTCAACCAAGGCCATCCCTTTGGGGGCGTGAAGCTTGACGTCGTCTTTCCCTCCTTGGATAAACTTCAGATTGAGAAGCTTCCCATTGGAGTCGAGCTTGGTGATGAATCCGTTGTTGTCGGCGGTTTCCGCTTCGCCGTTCACGCTTGAGATGAAATAGCTCTTGTCGATGGGATCATTCACGAAGCTATAGGGAGATTGCAGTTCCGTTACGGTAATCTGGGCGCCGAGCGGGCTGACGATCACAAGGGGTATGACCCAGATAAACCAGGCCGCTGGATGGCTGATGACGCGTGTCAGAAGGGACATCACGGGGGAGATTTTGCTCACAAGGTCGATGGCTCTTGATCGTGCTTGACGAATCCATCGTAGCTGTCGGGCGAAGAGCCTGTCAAGAAATGGACGCAAGATGTAAAGCGTTAGGCGTTAGGGGTGAGGTGTGAGGCGATAAGCGGACAAACCGCAAAGGGTCTCGTCTTTTGACCACCACGCATCACGCATCACGCTTTACGTGTTTGGAGGTCGTTGACTTGCTCGAAAATGCCCTGCTATGGTGCCGTGATTTTTGGCGGTCTTTCAACGGAGGAGGAATCCGTGGCGGCACGATTGATCGACGGCAAAGCCTTAGCCTTGCAAGTACGTGAGCGCTTGGCAACTGAATCAGCGGCGGTCTTGGCGAAGACCGGGATGAAGCCAGGCCTAGCGACAATTTTGGTGGGCGACGATCCCGCCTCGCACCTCTATGTGAGGAGCAAACAGAAAGCCTGTGATGCGGCGGGCATCTATATCGACGACCACAAATTGCCGGCGAGCACGACGCAAGCAGAGTTGTTGGCTTTGATTGAAAAGGAGAACGCCGATCCCAAGATCCACGGGATATTGGTTCAGTTGCCGCTCCCGAAGCATATCGACAGCAAAGTCGTGCTCGAAGCGGTGTCGCCCGACAAGGACGCAGACGGGTTTC
>JBKJZK010000392.1:0-11323 GCA_046715215.1 Nitrospiraceae bacterium | reverse complement strand
CAAGAGCCGCACCCATGAGCTTGGCTCCCACTGTCGCGCAAAGACCGATTGGGCCCTGCGCAAAGACCGCTACTGCATCTCCGATGCGCACTCCTCCGGACTCCGCTCCGCTGAAGCCGGTTGACGCAATATCGGCCAGCAAGACGACTTGTTCATCACTGAGCTCATTCGGAATCTTGGTGAGATTCGCCTGCGCGTAGGGCACCAGGAGGTACTCGGCCTGTGCGCCGTTGATCGTGTTGCCAAAACGCCAGCCGCCAATCGCCTCATACCCACTGCCATGTCCACATTGGGCCTGATGCCCAGACAAACAAGCATCGCATTGGCCACAGGGCGTGATGGCCCCCACCAAAACCCGTTCTCCAATCACATACCCTGTCACACCAGATCCAAGTTCTTCGATCACACCCACCGGTTCGTGCCCGATCACGAGCCCCGGTTTCACCGGGTATTCGCCACGAATAATGTGGAGATCCGTCCCACAGATCGTCGTCAAGGTGACCCGGATCACGGCCTCACCTGGACCTGCACGAGGACGTGCCACCTCCCGAACTTCAAACTGGTTCATTCCTTGAAACACAGTGGCGCGCATCGTGTTCATCATGAGCCTCCTGCTGGATCAGCGCATCGGGTCAACTACCCCGATCCTAAGCTGACACGATGACGCTTCGGCCCGTCAAACGGCCTCCACGCTCAGCAACAACAACTCTCCCTTCATCGTGGGATGAATCGAACACCGGAACTCATGCCGGCCTGGCTTATCCATAGTAAAGCGAATCACTGTCGTGCGTTTCGGATCGATGAGCACCCCTGCGATACCTCGACCATAGGATATGATACCTGCGCTTTCGACTTGTGTCGGAACGCCTTCGAACATCGACGATCCGAAGTCGTGACGCTCGCCATCGTCATTTCGAATGGTAATGACAATCGGAACACCCAATCGCACCGGCACTTGCGTAGTCGCAAACTTGAAATCCTTGATCGTCACGTCGACCCGCTGTTCCGTCTGCGCGCTGGCCTGCAGGAAACCGCTCACCGCGATGCCCACGGCGAGGACCGCGCCCCCGATCCACCGACTGATCTGGATACTGCGTTGTGCCATATCCTCCTCCTCTCGTTACTGCCAGCAGCTCATTTTAACTTATCAATCATGACTTCCCTCGATGACACCATAACGACGCAGACCCTGGTAGTTGCCGAGGGTCTGGGTATTGAATCGTTCTCATGCCCATCCGCTGGGCCGGTTCCAAGTTCTTCTCCCGTTCGTCGATAAGCAGGCACTCGTCTGGGGCATGCTGCGTCAACTGAAGGGCCAGGCGGTACATCTTCTCGTCCGGTTTGCGCACACCCAGGTAACAGGAACTTAAAAAGAGATCGCAGTAGCCTCCTAGCTGAAAGCGTTCGATTCGGTACCGATTCAGTTCCAGCGACTCATTGTTCAGCGCCGCCACTTTGGTGAAGGGCCGAGGTTCGCATAACAGCACCTGATCGAGATACATGTCAAGACTCAGCCGGCCACAATCCAGCTCGTCGCTCAGATGAACGTGTCGCGCTTCGAACTCGGCCGAGTCAAACTGAAACACGCGGGCGGCCTCCTTCCTGGACCCCTGATCCCATCTGTTGGTCAGCATCACCCCGCCTATATCCCAAAGCACTACGGCAATGTCAGTCACGATGTGTCTTCTCAGGCAATCGACTGACCGGCCATCGCCACTCACTGATCTCAGGCGGATCGTTGCCGTGCGCCCGGATATAGAGACGGTGGTTCTTGATCAAGCGTTCATACTTGACCGTGATCGCTTCCGCCTGCGCCGCTCTCCCGGGATTCCGTGAGGCGACTTTTTGCGCCGCCTGGATCACCACGTGATAACGACTGGTCTTGTTGCGCACCTGCATGTCGAAGGGTGTCGTGGTCGTCCCTTCTTCACGATACCCATTAATGTCGAACCGCCCAGTCTCCGGCCGCTCCCACAACAGTTGCTTGATGGCGGCCGTATAGCCATGGAAGTTGAACACCACCGGACAGCTGGATGGAAAAATCCGCTGGAATCGCTCGGCATCGAGCCCGTGCGGATACTTTTGTGGAATGCCCAGCACCAACAAATCCGTCACGTTGACGACACGCACGCGCCAGTCCGGCGCCTCTTGACGCAAGAGATCGGCGGCAGCCAATGCTTCCAGCGTCAGATTGTCGCCGCAGCAAGCCAACAGCACTTCCGGGTCTTCGCCGTCGTTCGTGCTCGCCCAGCGCCAGATCGACGCGCCGACTCGGCAGTGTTCGCGGGCTTCCTCCATTGTCAGCCACTGTGGCATAGGCTGTTTGCTGGCGATGATGACATTGATGAAGTTGGTGACCTGCAGGCAATGCTCCATCGTCATGATGAGGCAGTTTGAATCGGGCGGGAAATAAATACGATAGGTGTGGCCCTTCTTCGTCAGCAGATTGTTGATGAAGCCTGGGCCTTGATGCGAATAGCCATTGTGCTCCTGTCGCCAGGCCTCCGAGGTCAACAAATAGTTCAACGAAGAAATCGGTTCGCGCCACGAGACTTCCAGCGACGACTTTAAGAACTTGGCATACTGGTTCATCATACCGTCCACGATGCTGAGGAAGGCTTCGTAACAGGGGAACAGCCCGTGGCGGCCGGTGAGCAAGTACCCTTGAAGCCAGCCTTGACAATTGTGTTCGCTCAGCATCTCCAAGACCCGGCCGTCGCGACTGGTCTGCTCGGTACCTTCCGGGAGCGGCCAGACGTACTGGCGGTCGGTAATGTCCAGCACGGCCCCGAGTCGGTTCGATTCCAATTCATCCGGACAGACGATACGGAAGTTGCGGGCCTCCTGGTTCAGTCGCACGACTTCTCGTAGGTAGTTCCCCAGTTGCACGACATTGCCGACGAACGTCCGACTGCATTCCTTCGGCTCGACCGCGAATGCCCCCACCTCAGGCAGCACCAACGGCCGACGAACCCTCCCGCCCAAGGCATGGGGATTCATGGCCATGCGGCGGTCGCCGGTAGGACACAACGCACGAATGTCCTCGGCCGGACGCCCATCACGATTGAACAGTTCTTCCGGCCGATAGGATCGCATCCACTGTTCGATGATCTTGAGATGAGCGGGATTCGTCTGTACGTCTTTCGCCGGCACCTGGTGAGATCGGAATGTGCCTTCGATCTGCTTCCCATCTATTTTTTGGGGACCGGTCCAGCCTTTCGGCGTGCACAGAATGATCATCGGCCAACGTGGCCGTTCAATGACAGCGCCGCTCCGAGCTTTCCCCTGAAGGTCTCGAATTTCGTCGTACGCCCATGAGACGGCCGCACCCATGTCCTCATCGATCTGTTGGCTCAATTGCACGATGCGAACGCCATAACCGTAGCCGCTAAACAGCGCATCGAGTTCCTGATTACTCATCGAGCCGAAAATCGTGGGATTGGAGATCTTGAAATTATTGAGATGCAGAATCGGGAGAACCGCCCCGTCGGTCGTGGGATTCAGAAACTTATTGCTGTGCCAGGCGCCGGCGGTCGGTCCCGTCTCTGCCTCTCCATCGCCGACAATGCAGGCCACGATCAAATCCGGATTATCCAACGCCGCGCCGAAGGCGGTGGAGAGCGCATAGCCCAATTCGCCGCCTTCATGGATCACACCGGGATACAACGGGCTAAGATGGCTGGGGAAGGCATCGGGCCAGGAGAACCATCGCAAAAAGATCTGTAATCCAGCTCGGTCCTGCGTCAGCTCCGGAAAGAATTCCGTGAGCGTGCCTTCGAGATACATGTTGGCGAGATTCGCCGCAGCGCCATGGCCGGGACCAGTGATGAGCAGAATGTCGGCGTCGGTTTGCAGGATCAGCCGGTTCAAATGCAGATAAATGAGATTGATGCCCGGCGCAGTCCCCCAGTGGCCGAGCAGCCGGTTTTTAATATGCTCCGGTCGCAACGGCTCCTCCAGCAACGGATTGGCGCGCAAGTATATTTGCGCGGCAGTTAGATAGTTGGTCGCGCGCCGATATCGTTCGAGGGCGGCGCTCTCTTTTTCCGGTAACGCACCAGCAGCCGGTCTCCGAGTCTGGATCGCTTGACTTTCGCGTTGCATAATCATTCTCCTGCGATCTTTGATGGCTTCGACCTCTTACCTTCTTCCCTGAATAGACACCTGATCGTTTCTTTGGCAATTTCAGTTTCTTCGTCAACGGCTGCGACGTAGACCTCCAGCCGCGCAGCCTCTCGACTGATCCGGGCCATGTCGCCATCGGCCAGGTCGCTCACCGCCGCATTACGAATAGGGTCAAGACTCAATCCGCACCACTCCATCTCGTAACAGATACGCGCTCGAATGGCGGGCGCATGTTCGCCGATGCCCCCGCCAAAGATGACGGCATCGGCCCCGCCCAGCACGGCCAGGTAGGCGCCGATGTATTTGCGGACGCGGTGGCAAAAGACTTCTATGGCAAGCGCCGAACCTGGATGCTTCTTCTGCTCAGCTTGAAGTAACGTGGCCATGTCGTGAGAGAGACCGGACAGTCCTCGAAGACCGGAGCGCTCATTCAGCATCTCCTCAACGGCTTCTGCTGACATCCCTTCGCGCCGCACGAGATAACTAACCAGCGCCGGATCGAGATCCCCCGACCGGGTCCCCATGACCAGCCCCTCAAGCGGTGTAAACCCCATCGAGGTCTCTATCGATTGACCATTCCGTATCGCCGCCGCCGAACATCCATTGCCAAGCTGCAGGGTGATGAGACGAGCTTGTTCAAGCGGTCTGCCTGTACCCACAGCGTATCGATTCGCCAACGACGCATGAGCGATCCCGTGAAACCCGTACCGTCGTATGTGGTGCCGTTCGGCCACATCCTGCGGAATGGCATACGTAGAGGCTGCTGCAGGGAGCGACCGATGAAAGGCCGTATCAAACACCGCGATCATCGGAACCTTCTCGCCTACATGCTCTCGAGCGCCGAGGATGCCTGCCAGACAGGCTGGATTGTGCAAGGGTGCCAACTCCGTCAGACGCTCCAGATCGAGAAAGATCTCAGGATCGATTCGAATGGACTCTGTGAAAGACTTCCCTCCATGAACAAAACGATGGCCGACTGCCTCGATCGTTTTACCGATTAACTGATCAAAGACCCATTGTACAGCCTGGCGGTGGTCCTTCACCTGGTGGCGCTTCTCCAGCTTTGAGGCGCTGCCTTCTACTCGAAGCTCGGCCTGGCGCCCGATTCCCTTCACTTCCCCTGCCAGCACAGTCGCCAGCACACCATTCTCACCACGGTCTCGACATCCTGGCGCGTCAAACAGCCGAAACTTCACCGAGGAACTGCCGCAGTTAAGGACCAACAGTCGCATACACACATCCCCGCCCAAAACCCTGGCTCATGTTCGTATAAATGGCCGCCTAGAGCAAGCCTGCCTCTTCCATTCTGAAAGAAACCCCAAGGTTTCTGGCCTCACTCACAGATGCGGGCATTCTTAGGCACAAAAGAAAGACGGAGAAGTCAATTGGAGGCGAGGAGGATGGGGCCAGGTTAGTGGGTTGGACGACTCATCGCATGCGGGTCTGTTGCGGCTTCAAGTCAGGTGGTAGTTCCACGGCTTCCTTCACCACCTTTATACCTCATACCTCAATCCTGTTAGTCATCGGAAGCTGGTCTGCTGCGGCTTTGTTTCCTGTGATTCCCCGGAATCCTTAACGTCCCGCGCGCAGCGGAAGCCCATCCAGTTCATCTTCGTATTGGGATCGGTCCCGTTGCGTTGCGCACCCCGCACACTTGGCGTGCTGTCGATCCATCCGCCTCCACGAAAACTCCGCTGCGTTCCCTTCTCCGGCCCCTTGGGATTCTTGTCCGGCGCAGTCGCGTAGTACTTGGGGTCATACCAGTCGGCCACCCACTCGGCCACGTTACCGGACATCTGGAAGAGACCGTACGGGCTCACAGAATTGTCGTACTTGTCCACGGAAATGATCGGTGGATAGAGCAAGAGCCGTTCGGGACGATCGCGCACCGGACCTGACAAACCGGTCCGACCGAAGTTCGCACGTGACAGGCCGGCAGGCTGATTCCCCCAGGGATAAATCCGCCCATCTTCCCCCCGTGCCGCCTTCTCCCACTCGGCTTCTGTCGGGAGTCGTTTGCCCGCCCACGTGCAGTAGGAGTCGGCATCAGCCCATGACACGTGCATCACAGGATGATTGATCATGGTCTCCTGGAAGTTGCCGCCGTCATACTGCCAGTCGATCAGCGGCGGCAGATCCTTGGCGAGGATGAACTTCAGAAATTGCACGGTGGTCACTTCGAACGTGTCGATCTCGTAGGCGTCCAGATAGACTTTCCGCTGGGGAAACTCCGCCGGGTAGGCGTTGCGGTCTATCTTCCTGTCGCTCCCCATGATGAATGAGCCGGCCGGGATGAGGACCATCTCGTCGTGAACCGGCAGCTTCGCCCGTTCGGCGGCAATTTTCTTTCCTTCGGGGGTCCATTCCCGGACGACGTCGGCAACGTCCAACGCGTGAACCAATCCACCCATTGCTATCAGTCCTGTTACCACAGCGCCTGCGATGATTCCGAATACTCTCACGATCCAGCCTCCTTGCTGCGTGACATGCCCGGCCCGATAGTCTCCGGGGCTTCTTGTTTCTTGAAATCTTCCAACGGCTGAAAATTAACCGGCAGGTTGAAAAGATAGTCCGAGACCGAACGCAGTTTCACATGCTGGTACTCCACAATCCAACTCCCGTCTTTCCTCGCCAGCTTCATCGGAAAATGAATATCTGTGGCGACCCACTGATAGTACACCTCGACCTGCTCCCCTTGCTTCGTCGTGACTTCGTACAGGATCGTCGGATGCCCCTCGCGCACTTCCGTGCCGATCTCCTGCCGCGATGCTTCTCCGTCCAGCTTTTCACTCACCCTGAGATCCTGCTCCGGACTATAGGGCACCGTTTTGAAGTGTTTCATCCCCGAGAGCAGTAACCACACAACCTGCTTGTCCTTGCGCACGATACTCACGTTGACCGGCCCCATCGAATGGTGCTCGATGCGCCACATCGTATCGCGGTAGTAGATGTTCGCTTTGTGCGTTCGGCCATCGATCTTCGTCACTTGATCGGCAGTAAAATCCAGCGCCCAGGCCGGCAGGCCGACGAGCAGCAGGCTACCAGCACACCAGAGGCCGAGACAGGTCTGACGCATCGCGGGAGATCCTACCATAGAGCTATGTTCACTTTCCTCTGGCAGGCTGCGGAAAAACTATTGTGGCATAGTGGAAGTTCAATGGTTGGTGGAAAAACACTCGGCAATCCCACGTTTCACGTTTCACCTTTTACCTTTCACGGTTCTTGAGAACGCCGCATGGGAAAAGGCGCGTCCTTGGGCAAAGAGGCTGTCTCGACATCCTCAGGGCGGGTGGGTGAAGTAGCCGCCGGGGTCGGGCGGGTGAGAAGAGCGACTTTTTCAGCATTCTGCTGGATCGGTTACGAGAGGACAAGCACACCGGCTCCCGAATAGCGTCCGGCTTTCAGTTCTTGCAGAGCGCGATTGGCATCGGCGAGGGGGAACGACAGGGTGTGGGGTTTGATGGGAATCGCAGCCGCTTCGTGCAGGAGATCGAGGCCGTCCTGCTTCGTATTGGCCGTAACGCTTCGAATGACCCGCTCTCCAAAAACCTCGCGATCGTAGTCAAGCGAGGGAATCGGCGTCATGTGAATACCGGCGAGGGCAAGTGTGCCGCCGCGTTCCAATGCGCGCAAGGCGGGCGGAACCAATTCCCCGGCCGGCGCAAAGATAATCGAGCCGTGGAGCTTGTCCGGCGGCCTGTCGGTCGCCTCGCCCACCCATGCGGCGCCCAATTCACGTGCAAGACGTCGATGCTCCGGTTTCAACGAGCTGACATAGACCTGACAGCCCCAATGACGAGCAATCTGGATGGCAATGTGAGCGGACGCTCCAAACCCATAGAGACCGAGCCGTTGGCCCGGCCGGATTCCACTCAGGCGCAACGCGCGGTAGCCGATGATCCCGGCACAGAGGAGGGGTGCCGCTTCTTCATCACTGAAAACCGGTGGAATCGGATAGGCAAATGTTGCCGGGACGAGCGCATACTCTGCGTATCCGCCATCGACCTGATAACCGGTAAACCTGGCACGCTCGCACAGGTTTTCGCGCCCGCTCGTGCAAAATTCGCAGACGCCGCACGTGTGCTGCAGCCAGGCGATGCCAACTCGCTCGCCGACCGTCCGCTCACGCACGCCGGGGCCAACCTGACTTACGACCCCGACGGCTTGGTGGCCGGGAATGAGCGGAAGCGAGGGGTTGGCCAACTCCCCTTCGATGACATGAAGATCCGTCCGGCAGATCCCGCAGACAGTGATGCGAACCAAGACCTCCCCAAGGCCTGGCTCTGGCATTGGACGCTCGCGAAGCTGTAGCGGGGCGGTTCCCACGTCCGCTGTGTGCGCCAGGACCATGGCCTTCATCACTGATCGCTCTCAGAAAGATGAGCCGACGGACAGGAAGTGCATGACGTGCAAGACAGGCGAGAAAGGCGCGAACCGCAAGCTGTTCAAAAAGGCCGTCCAGCGATCAGAGTTGGAACCTACTTCTTCGAAGGCTGGCCCGATGTACCTGACTTGCCGATTGACAGACTCCCGACCGATTGCACCTCGCGAGACCGCCCCCGACTACCGGTTCGCATCCGGACATGCACGTCCACCGTGTCCTCCCCCAACTCGTTGGAAAACGGCAAGAACGGTTGGGCATTGACCACCGCATAAATTCCTGCTTCGTCGATTTCGCGCGTGCCGGAGCCTTTCTCAATCTCAATCAGCTGGGCGCGGCCGCTGGGAAACATCTTGAAATGGACCTTCACCGTTTCGCTCCTTGGCGCATGCCGAATTCCGCGAACCTGGCGGGCCCAACTCCGGCTGATGAGGTGACTCACATACTGCCAGTAGGCCTTCCCCTCCCCTGGGGATGCAAACGGGACCAGATCTTCCTCGGCTAAGGCGCCGGTCGAGACCGGTTCCACGTCCGGTTGCACTTCGTCCAAGATGACATCGTCGCTCTGCGATTCTTCGGGACGAACGGGCGGCAATTCACTGCTCTCATCAGCCGGCTCCAGACGATCCATGGTCACATACACGACCCGCCGCATGAACCGTTCGAGTTTGTCCTGGCGAGCTCGAGCAAATGTCACTTGGACTCGCGCCGCCCTGGGTGGCACGGAGGTCCGACTCATCAGGATCGGCTCGAGCGTCACCGTCCCCTTCAACGCCATCGACTCTTCATCCGGCTCAAGCGTGATCGTTTGGGCTTGAAACATAATCGATTGACAGGTCGCCACAACCGGGGTCATACCCGCTGTCACTCCTCCAAGGAAAATCGTCAGCGTGACTGGCTTGCCGGTTTGCGGATTCCCCATCGACTCTGCTTGGTTCAACTCGAACTGCACCCACCGCTTCGTGAGGCCAGACGAGGAAGCCGTCTGTGGCGATGATGCGGAGTGCGCTGGTACGATGAGGCAGGGACAGAAGAGTGCCGCACAACACATCCCCGCCAGCACCATACGTCCGCATGATTCATGACGGTTCGTCGCAACACCGCCCGGAAGCGCGTTTCTCGTGAAGCGTCTCTCGAGGGGCGATTGACGATTGATCCATTGCACCATTGAATCAATGATCCGATGAAACAATGAATCAATCCATGCACCTGCTGATGCTTCACGCGCAAGAGCAGCGGATCGGCCTGTTTGCGTGCGGACACGCACAGGCAGGCGATTGCAGCAGAAGCGTTCATGAATCATGCGGGCTAGGCCTCGGTAGTGCAGAGCCTTCATATCTTGCATCCTACCGATCTCGCGAACCCCGGCGCAACCCGTTTTCTTAGCAGGATACTGAAAAAATCCGCCAGCGCGAAGAAGGTTGGGGTTCAGGCTAAGGTTGAGATAAAGAGAGTCTGATCTTCGCTCAACCTCAACCTTGACCTCAGCCTACCTACACACTGTGTGTTAAGGGTAGGCGGGATCGAGCCTGTGGTATACAATGGGCCCATGCGTGCGCTCGTCAAGACATCGGCACAACCAGGGTTGACCGCTACGGACAGGCCGGATCCGAAACCGGGCCCCACCGATGCGATCATCCGCGTCACAGCCACTTCTCTCTGCGGGACGGATGCCCATATTTATAATTGGGACCCTTGGGCGCACAGTCGTATTCATCCGCCGCGCATCATTGGCCATGAAATGTGCGGCGAGATCGTGGATGTCGGCTCGGATGTGACGCTCGTCAAGGTGGGTGATTACGTCGCCGCCGAATCGCACATCACATGTGGTCACTGTTTCCAATGTCGCACCGGACAAGCCCATGTGTGCAAGAATTACCGCATCCTCGGCGTCGATCGCGACGGGTCGTTCGCGGAGTACGTCGCGCTGCCAGAAACTGTGCTCTGGAAGACCTCGTCCACCATTCCACGAGAACTTGCCTGCGTCCAAGAACCGCTCGGCAACGCCGTCGACGCCGCCTTAGTCGAAGACCTCACAGGACAGACGGTCTTAATCACCGGCTGTGGTCCGACCGGACTCTTCGCAGCCGCCGTCGCGCGAACGGCCGGCGCCGCCATGATCATCGCCACGGATGTCAGTGCCTACCGCCTGGACCTTGCCAAACAAGTCGGTGTCGATCACCTGCTCGACGCCAAGACCGAGACAGCGGACAGGATCGCCGCCGCCATTTGCGAGATCACCGCCGGCGAAGGCGTCGACGCCTCGCTCGAAATGTCGGGGAACCCTACGGCTTTGCATCAAGCCTTCAGTGCCGTGAAGAACGGCGGACGCGTGACACTCTTCGGCATTCCAACCGGCCCGATCAATTGCGATCTCGCGAATGACATTATTTTTAAGGGGATTCGCGTCTACGGCATTACCGGCCGCCGACTCTTCAAAACCTGGTATCGCTTGACCGGTCTCTTCCAGGCCGGACTCAATATCAAGCCGGTGATCACCCATACGTTTCCCATGACAGACTTCGCCAAGGGATTCGAGTTGATCGATTCCGGCCAGTGCGGGAAAGTAATCCTATTTCCGTGAGGGGTGAGGGGTCAGGCGTAAGGTGATAGGAGGCTAGCGCTTTGTCCTTGCCGTCCTCTCACGCCTTACGGTTCACGCCTCACGAAGAAGATGGCCTACCACTCACTTCAGAACTCTGTTTCAGAGCGGCTCGCTGAAATCCGCGCGGCAGGCCTCTACAAATCTGAGCGGCAGATCCTCGGCCCTCAGGGGGCCGAGATTCGAGTGGCCCAGGGGGAAGTCCTCAATCTCTG
>JBKJZK010000391.1:0-2781 GCA_046715215.1 Nitrospiraceae bacterium | reverse complement strand
ACTTTGTGGTGTCCTCAGGGGTGGTCGAAGGAGAGATTCCGGCAGATCCAGAGCACGAACTGTGGACGAAGCGGGCCAGGCGGTTTGTCGCAATGGGTGGTCAGATCACCCATAAGCCCAGAAACTTCGTGAACCGGATCGACGATATCTGGGTGAAGTCGCTCTACAACGACCAGTATGTCGTGTTCATGTTTCAGTGGGACGACCGGACGAAGAGCGTAGCTGAAGGGAAGTTGCCCTGGGCTCCGACCTCAGTCAATATCGATGTCAAGGAACAGGACCCGAAGACCGGCGAAGAGGGTTCTATTGCCTCGCACCAGAATAACTACACGGTCTACAACGATGCGATCGCCATGGAAACTGCCGTGAAATGGAAGGAGCTTCCCTCGCCGATTAAGCCGCGGTATCTGTTCGGCAGCAACGAACAATTCCCGGTCGACATTGTGAAATGGGAAGCTGATGGTTCGCTCCGCGCCTTCAAGGGTACTGGCTGGGATAAGGATTTTGAAGAACGGCTCAACTACGAAGAGAATATCAAGATACTTCATTCGGAGTGGAAGAATGGCCGATGGACGGTGATCGTTCAGCGTCCGTTGGGCAACAAGAAAGATCAGGAGTACGACGAAGATACCTTCTTCGAAATGGGGCAATACATTCCCACTGTGTTCTTTGCCTGGGACGGCCACAATGGCGACGCAGGGCGGAAGATGGCCGTTTCGGCCTTCTACTATACCTTCCTGGAGCCGCCGACACCTCGCGAAGCCTATATCTATCCGATCGTGATTGCGTTTGGCGTGGTCCTTCTGGAAGGGTGGGTACTGACCAGACGATCGAACAAGCGGAAGGGAAAGACTCTCTAACGTTTGCCTGAACGGAGAAAGTCTGAAGCATCAGGAGGGGGTGGGGTGACCCACCCCCTCTTTCTTTTTGGCCCCATGCATTGAGGGCATGATGGAGATCGAGGTGACCGGCGTCCTTCTCGCGGGGGGCAAAAGCCGGAGAATGGGCGAAGACAAACGGTATCTCGTCGTGGGGGAACAGACCCTTCTTGAACGAGGACTGGATGTGCTTCGCTCAATCTTTCAGGAGGTACTGGTTGTCATTGCGCAGGACAGCCTTCCGCTTGGCGTCGACGCCAGAGTTGTGCGAGACCTGGTGCCTGATTGCGGCAGTCTCGGAGGGTTGTACACCGGGCTCACGCAGGCAACAACGCCCTGCATATTCGTGGTCGCATGCGACATGCCGTTTCTGGATCAGGCGGTCATTGCTCAGTTCACGAGCCGAAGGGCCACCGCAGATATTGTGATGGCAAAACTCGCGGCCCGGTTACATCCGATGCATGCGTTGTATGGCAAACGATGCCTGCCGGCCTTGGAACAGATGATTCGGGCACGACAGCTCAAGATTCAAGAGATGGTGTCGCACGCGTCCCTCCTGGTGCAATATGTCACCGAGGCGGATCTGCTTACCATCGATCCCTCCGGGCGTTCCTTTCATAACGTGAATACACCGGCGGATCTTGAGGTGGCGAGGTCCCTGCTGTCTCGGGTACCTCCATCAGGACAATCGTAATGCACGCTGTAAGAAGGACGATCGTGATGATCCATCCCGGCGGCCTTGGAGATGTGCTCTTGGCGGTCCCGGCCATGGTTCGGTTGCGGACCCGCTTCCCCAACCATCGGCTGATGCTCTGTGCAGAGGACCAGGTCGCGAGACTGCTCCTCGCGTGCCGCATCATTGATGCATGGACCTCTGTGCAGGGGCAAGTCTCTGGGGACTTGTTTGCCGGTCCGGACTCGGTCACGGGTCAGGCACAGACATGGTTGGAGGACTGCGATCTTGCCATTGGCTGGACGCAGGATCTCGATGGGAAGTTAACCGAGACACTCAAGGCAGTCGGTGTCCGAGAGGTTATCGTGAGGTCTCCGTTCTCGACTGCGATTCGGGCGACACATCAACGTGACCGGTTTCTTGAAGCGATCAATGAGGCGCCGTTGGACGATGGAGGAGATGTCCTGTTGACGGTGACAGAACCGCTTCCCCAACTCGGACGAACCTGTCTTGAAGCGGCAGGCCTCTCAATCGGACAGTTTCTTGTCGTCATCCATCCGGGGAGCGGGAGTGCCCATAAGTGTGTGGCACCGGAGACACTCATACCTATTGTGACCGCTGTTCAGATTTCCGGGGCGACTCCGGTGGTTCTAGAAGGGCCGGCGGACCGGGAGCCGGTCGAGCGGCTGCTCCAGTCATGCGTGAGCCCGCCGATCGTCCTGAAGGGACTCGATCTTCTCACCCTCGCCGGAGTGCTTGCTCAGGCACGACTCTTTATCGGGCAGGACTCGGGAGTCACACATATGGCGGGGCTGATGGGGGTGCGTACGGTTGCTCTCTTTGGGCCGACTGATCCTGCTCGCTGGGCTCCCCGTGGTGTCCACGTTACCGTGGTGCAGGGTGCACCCTGCCTCTGCCAATCATGGGGCGACGTCAGCCGATGCGAGGAAAAACCTTGTCTCGCGATGCCGCAGGACCATCTTGTGGCACTTTGTCTAGCCCGCATGAATCCTGACGGTTCGTCGCGAAATCGCGCAGGCGCCACGCGAGACAGGCGCGCGGAGCCGTGAGGGAGGGGGAGCTCATGAATCATGCGGACGTACACACCTCATCCCCTCCGGCTGTCTTGTCACTGACTATCCCGTATGCTAGAGTGACCAGTTCATTTTTCCTTTCATTGGTAAGGACTTAGGAGTTATTTTCTTGTCCAGCGGGGTCGTTCAGGAAAAG
>JBKJZK010000390.1:0-1458 GCA_046715215.1 Nitrospiraceae bacterium | reverse complement strand
CGATCTTGCCTGGTTCCCGTTTGACCGCCCCGGTGAAGGAGCCCTTCTCATGGCCGAACAGTTCGTTCTCGAGCAGCGGCTCCGGCAACGCCGCGCAATTGACCGCGACGAAAGGTTTCGAGCTGCGTGGACTCCAACGATGAATGGCGCGGGCCACGACTTCCTTTCCTGTACCGGTTTCACCGAGCAGGAGGACGGTCACGTCGGACGGCGCCGCTTGTTTGGCGATCGTGAGTTGTGCGGCCATCTTGGCGTTGGCCCCCACGAGGTGATCGTACCGATCGTCGACTTCTTGACGGAGGACGTCGACCTGTCGGTGTAGCGTCACGGTGGCCAGGGCTTTTTGGACCACGACAGTCAGGTGGTCGGCACTGAACGGTTTCGCCAGGAAATCGAATGCGCCAAGCTGCATGGCGTGCACGGCGCGCTCGATGGTGCCGAACGCGGTCAGGATGATGATGAGCGGTGTGGTGTAGGTTGCGCTGGTGTCCTCTTTGGTCCGCCGCCCGCTGTGCGAGGCGCCTCTCACGCGTTGCAAGATCTCCAGGCCGGAAAGGAACGGCAGTTCCAAATCCAGGAGCACCAGATCAAATTCTCCTTCTTCAATCAGGCGCAGCGCGTCCTTGCCATTGTCGGCTGTGACAGGCTCGTGCCCCATCCAGGCGATACGATTCTCGAGCCCGAGAAGAATATCGCGGTCGTCGTCGACGATGAGGATTTTGGCGCGCATCACAATAGACTCCTCTCAATGGCAGAAGGGGTGGAAAGCAGTTGTGAGTTCTGAGTTTTGAGTTCTGAGTTAGTTCCGGACAACTCAGAACTCAGAACTCGGCCAAGCCGTTGACTCAGAACTCAAAACTCAGAACTTCTTCACCCGTCCCGCTACATGGCCGGTTGCGGTGAGTCTTCTCGGGAAGACACGACCGGCACTGTGAAATAAAAGCGCGTGCCGGCTCCGGGCGTGCTCTCCACCCAGATGGTTCCTCGATGCATCGTCACCAGGCTTTTTGTAATGAACAGCCCAAGCTGAGCCCCCTGAGCGGTGGGTAGGGCAGACGGCAGCTTGGAAAACTCCTGGAAGAGTTTTCCGACGTGGCTCGGGTCAATCCCGCAGCCGGTATCGGCGACACAGGTTTGGACAAAGCCCTCGGGGGTCGTCTGGAAATCGACGGTGATGCGGCCGCCTGACGGCGTGAACTTGCTCGCATTGCCGATGAGATTCCAGAGAATCTGTTCCAGTTTATCGTGGTCTCCCTGGACCGCTGGGAGTCCTTCCGCATGCACGATCTCAAGTGTAATCGCTTTTTCAGCCGCGATGGTGCGCAAACTGTCGGCGACCAGGATGGCCGTGGATTCGATGCAGACCGGTGTGAGGCAGAGCACTTCTTTTTCGCTGTCAAGGCGGGACCAATCGAGCAATTGATTGATGATTCTGGTGAGACGATTCAGGTTATGTCC
>JBKJZK010000389.1:0-3817 GCA_046715215.1 Nitrospiraceae bacterium | reverse complement strand
TAAAGCCATGACGGAGGCCCAACGGCAACTCTTTTTAGTCACTGCTTACCGTGAACCCCGCGCTACTATCCACTGTTTTTTTGTTCTGGCTGGAACGGGCATGCGGCTGGGCGAAGGCTTGGCCCTGCAATCAGAAGACCTCGACTGTTCCACTAAGACAATTCGCATTGCCCGCGCGTTTTCAGAGGATGGGGAACTCGACACCCCGAAATCAGGGCATGGGCGGACCGTGGATATATCACAGTCCCTTGCTGACACGCTGGCCGCCCATGAGATGACACGTAAACAAGAGAAACTCAAGTATGGATGGGCCGAACTGCCCCCGTGGCTGTTTGTGACCAAGGCGGGATCGCATGTTAATCCGGCCAATGTGCGACAGGCGATGTTGCGCGTATTGAAGGCGACAAGACTTCCCCTACACTTCACGCCGCACGGTCTGCGCCATACGTATGCATCGATCCTGTTGGCGGATGGTGTCAGTCCTGTCTACGTGCAAGAACAGCTGGACCACGCGACGATTGAGCTGAGAGTCTCAACCTATGGGCGCTGGTTGAAAAAGAAAGCGCCAGGCACACTCGATCGGCTCGATTGTGCCATCAGTTTTGAGAGTGGTAGCAAAGTGGTAGCAGGAGCGGATTTTGCGGTGGGAGCGGTGGGGCCCCCCTCAGCGGGTGTCCCCTACATTCAAGCACTTAAAATGGAGCCGGCGATCCGGATTGAACGGACGACCTGCGGTTTACGAAACCGCTGCTCTACCAACTGAGCTACGCCGGCCCTTTCGAGAGAGCCCACAACTTACACGGGTTTTTTCTCAGCCACAAGGGGTTTTTGGCCTATGACAGACTGGGAACAAGACTCTCCGTGCCCGACGCTCCAGCTAACTGGCCAACCGTCGGGAAGCACAGCCTTGTAACATGGCGTTATTTGAACCGAGCCACTGGCTGGAGCCTGACCAAGGCCCCCTGGCCTGGCCCGGGAAGGCAGAGGGGCTCCTGCTCGTTGCCATACTGATCGTGGGCCACCTTGAGCACCTGCCCCTTGGTATAGGCACAGAGTTCGCCCGCAAGGATGGTGCCGTTCTGATCGAGGTCTGCTGCACCGCCCAGGCCTTTGAGCAACTGATAGGTAAACAGCCCGTGCCTGCCCGGGTCATAATTATGGGTCTCCTGGACTGCCCGGTTGCCGACCATCCACATGATCTTCTCCTTCCCGCTACCCTCTTGTCCCCACAGCGGAGCGATCCCGCTTGCTGCCTCCTTGCCCGGTGCCACTCCAAGGGAGAGATCGAGCATGACGACGGCCTGCTGAATCGGCAATTTCTCCAAGGATTCCTGCAGCCGACGAAGCGAGTAGAGGCGTGCGCCGGACGTTGCCGGACTGTCGAACAACATGATCGACACTGCGCCGGTGGTGGCTTCAACTACTCCTCGGCCCGTGACCGAGACATAGACCACGGTGGTAGGGTCCACCTGCTCGGGCAGCCAGACTTCCAACACCTCGGCCAGGTCGCTCTTGAGGGCATGGGTATCAACGAGGGTGCGCACACGCCCGGAAGGAATCCCGCCGATCGATTTAAGGTACGTGGCCATGACCTCCGCATCTCGAGCGGCATACTTGACCTTGGCAATGCCGCTATCCCGAAACCGCCCCACGCCGATGACAATGCCTACGGCCTTCGGCTGTTTGAGTATGCTGGTCCGTTTCGGCAGCTGATCGATATCGACCGGCGGCGCCACAGCCTCCGTCGCAGACTCAGGCTTCATCGCCACCAAAAACTTCTTGGCAGACGGCAGCTGGACCGATGGGGACCCGGCACGCAACATTAGTGTCAACTCCTCCTGCACGGCGTCTTTGACCGTGCCGACTTTGCCGTCCAACGTCTGGCGTTTCACCTCGCCGGGCTGCAGATCGCCGACGGATACCACGCTGGGGATCCGCTCGATCAAGGGCGGCGTGGCTGTCACCGACAATTCAACAGCCTGTGCGGTTCCAGGCCCTTCATTTTTGACCTCAACTTCGATCGCGATAGCTTCACCCGTATGGAGCACCTGATTGCGATTCTCGTTACGGACGATGGCCCGGAATAATATCGTGGCCGGTTCGTCCACTGAAAGCGGCACAGGAACGGGTCCCGCCGACTGCGATGGGGCTGCCTTGGGGCCACCGGCCTGGCGTGCTTGAGCGGCATCGATAATCCTGTTGGACGTCCCGAGTTGCTTGGCCATACCATCCGTCACATTACCCATGGCCTCTTGGGCAATCTTTTCGAGACCCTTTACCTCACATGAAGCCTCGGTGACATCGACCTCTCCACGACCAATGCTTTGAATCTTCTTGCTGTAGAGGACCGTCCCATCGGCAGCCGTGTAGGCAAAGTCCAATCCCAGAATGACCGTGGCTGGATAGCTTTTGTCGACCTTTCGTGGGATAACTAGATCGACTTGGGTCAGACCCAACGCCGCATCAACATAGCCATCCGGCACCGATGAGGATCCCGTCTCACCCGTCAAGACCTTTTCAAAGACGCGGCCTGTTTTTCGCCTGAGCACTTCCTGTAATGGAGCGCTGATCGGCAAGGATTGCTTCTGGCCGCAGGCGTCTTGATAGGTGAGCTGTGCCCCGGCGATACTGGGGTCAGATCGAAGTTCGACAGTCAGGGGGAGATAATATTCGATGGTCGCACCGTCTCGACTCGGGAAGAGCGAGCAGCTCGTCAATGTCGCAACACACAGCCACGCGACAACCCCTGAGGCTGCACGAAACAGGAAGGAAGGACGCACTGAATCAATCACCTGCACAATCATTCTTATACAGAAAACCATCCAACGAGCACAACCCGACACACCTAGCTGCACGACGCAGGATGAGGTCGAGGTCAAGGTTGAGCGAAGACATGACTTTCTTCATCTCAGCCTTGGCCTCAGCCTTAACCCCGGCTGATTTTTTCAACATCCTGCGAGTCTCGTCGTTGACAGCCCCACACCCCTCGGCTAAGTTCACCCGCATGACCGAGTCTTCTTCGCCTGCACCGGGATCGCCATCGCCTCCGCGGCTCTCCTGGTCGGCCATCAGCCGACTCATTCGCCTCCAGAACCAGACGGGGACATGCCTGCTCATGCTCCCGACTCTGTGGTCCTTGGTCTTGGCCGCGCGCGGCATGCCTCCGCTTCACTTGTTTGCCACATTTGTCACCGGGGCCTTTGTGATGCGCAGTGCGGGGGTCGTGCTGAACGATTTAGCAGATCGATCCTTCGATCGACATGTGACGCGCACGCGGGTACGTCCACTCGCGTCGGGTGAACTCAGCACCAGACATGCCCTGCTGGTCGTCGGCCTCTTCCTCTTGTTGGCCGGAATGCTCGTGCTGCTCCTTAACCCACTCACGATCCTGTTGAGTCCGATCGCCATCCTATTGGCCGGCCTCTACCCCTTTGCGAAACGCGTCATCCACGTCCCGCAAGCCATATTGGGTATCGCCTTCGGCTGGGGTACCATCATGGCCTGGACCGCCTCGCGGGGGGCCATTGAAGCGCCGGCCTGGTGCTTGTTCGCTGCGACGGTCTGCTGGGCGATCGGATACGATACGATCTACGCGCTTCAAGATCGGGAGGACGATCGTCGGATCGGCGTGAAATCCTCGGCGTTGTTGTTCGGTTCGTCGACGTGGATCGCCGTCGGCACGGTCTTCTGCGCGATGCTGCTGCTGCTGGGACTCGCAGGCTGGCTCGCCCACATCGGCTGGATCTACTATGCAGCGCTCGCTGCCATTGGAGTGTGGTGTCTGAGGCAAGCCCTGCAGCTCAGACAGGCCGTGCCG
>JBKJZK010000388.1:0-1963 GCA_046715215.1 Nitrospiraceae bacterium | reverse complement strand
CCCAAAAGGGTCGCAAGGCTGGGTGATGGAGGAGGGCAAAGGCCAGCTTTTCTTCCAGCGCAGGCTTGTACGGAGGCGTGACGGCGACCCGGTCCTTCTTGACTGCATATTGGACGAGTTCGGATTTGGGAATGTTCGGGAGATCGAATAATTCATAGAAGCGATAAATCAAGGCGATGGGCTGGTCCATGTCCTCATTCGCGATCCGGATGCCTTCTTCGGTGAATCGAATGTGACGAGGTTCCACGCAGTAGGCGTCGAGACCGATAGCTCGAAGCCGGGCCGCGAGCCACGTCATTTCAGGCCGATAGTCTTTAGCTTCCTCCGACATCAGAATCGCGACGCATCCTGTATGCTCCGCGAGCTGGGCTTTCACCATGGCCGCAAATCCCCGTACCATCCCATCGCGGCCGCCGACGATCTCGGAAGCGTGAGGGATAAGGGGTAAGGGGTATTGACTGTAGATCTCAGTCAACGCTCCGGTTAATCCGATGCCTCCGGGAACAGAGTCGAGCTCGGTGATCACCATGCCGTCCTGAGTAGGGATGATGTCCGGTCGGATGACCGTGGGAAGCTGGTCACGAAACCGTTTCATCCGGCTATACGTGACTAACCCATCCGGTTTTCCTTGGTCAAGGTATCCCGCTACCCAGGCTGGTTGGAGGCCGCGCACACTGTCGATATAGAGGCGGTTCAAGGCTCGATAAAAGGATAAGAGCTGCGGTCCGAGTTGGTGGAAAAAATCTAGCTGGTCTTTCGTAAGAGGGAACGGTGCGGTGGCAATTCGCCAGGTCGTCGTGGCGGTGACTATTCCGGGAGTAGAAACCTGCCCAGGCAGAGACGGAA
This sequence comes from Nitrospiraceae bacterium, assembly GCA_046715215.1. Taxonomy (GTDB): domain Bacteria; phylum Nitrospirota; class Nitrospiria; order Nitrospirales; family Nitrospiraceae; genus Palsa-1315. The sequence goes on along the minus strand of JBKJZK010000388.1, from coordinate 1,117 downwards.
AGAGCCCAGCTTGGCTCAGCTGGTCTCGGATGATGGCGCAGCGATGAAGGAGGTCGGAGGTAGCCAAGTCAGATAGAGGCAGTATCCGTGTCAATGAGAGCCCCTGATACGGGGCCTAACCCGCATTATTCATGAGCGCTTCTGCTGCAATCGCCAATGTTCGGGCGAGAGGCACGGGGCCAGAGGCAAGTGGCGAAGACTTCTGGTCGGGAAACACGGCTCTTTCCTCTAGCCCCTAGCCTCGCGCCCCTCGTCTGGCCTGTTGGCAAGATTTCGCGGCGAATCGTCATGATTAATGCGGGCTCAGAACTGTAACACGGGCTTTAGGACCGTACAAGGGGCGAGGGGGCGGCGAGGGAAGGGGCGAGGTAGACCGCCGCATCGGCAGCAACAACGAGGTCAGATGGAACGGAGGTTTGAATGGGAAATATTGTGGCGTGTACTGAGAAGGTAACCGGTGGAAAAAACGACATCCCCTTGGGCACTCCTGCAGGATGGTGCTAGTATGAGCCGCACTTCGATTGGAATCCTTCTATGTCCGCATATACCGATACCGATGAGCTGGTGGGTGCGTTCGTGACACCACCGATCGCGCTGCCACAACTCGTGCCGAGCCACACCTGCCTCCAGTGCGATGTCTGTTGTCGATTCCCGGACCCCGATAGCGCTCTCCGTCCGTATTTTACCGAGAACGAAATCACCCGGGCTCTGGCTGGTGGCGTTGCGGAAACGGCCTTTCCCAATCGGCGAGGGTCGCAGGTGATCCTGGTTCCCGACTCCCATGGAGACGGGTATCTCTGCCCGGCATTCGACGCAGCGACCTCAACCTGCCGCATCTATGAGCAACGTCCGTTCGATTGTCAGCTCTATCCACTGGCGTTGATGTGGGATGAGCCGCACGACCAGGTATTATTGGGGTGGGACACGAAATGCCCGTTTATGCGAGAGGAGATTCCTGGGGAGATTCAACGTCATGCCGATCAGGTAATCGCCTTGCTTGATCAACCGGGCATCCGTGACCACGTTGTGGCACATCCTCGCCTCATCGGACAGTTTCAAGAGGAGGTGGTCGTGCTCGCCCTCCTTCCGCGCCTCACCGAAGCCGTGGCTGGTCAGT
>JBKJZK010000387.1:0-10317 GCA_046715215.1 Nitrospiraceae bacterium | reverse complement strand
GCGCCAAAGGTCGCACCGGAGGAAGGCAAGCCTCGGCCGGCGATCGTGATCATTGGCAATTCCACGTTCGCGACCAATGCCTTCGTGAACTTTCCCGGCAACAGCGACTTTTTTCTCCACACGGCTGGATGGTTGGCTGAAGAACGGAACATGCTGGCGATCGGCCCGAAGGATTCCGCGCTTCGACCGTTTACCCCCAACCCCTTACAGGAACGAGCACTGCTCTATCTGCAAGTCATCCTCCTGCCGGCCACCATGCTTATCTCCGGTATCATGGTTTGGCGCAGACGCCGGCGCCTCTAGACCGATGCGTTACTGGCCCACACTCGTCATGGCGCTCGTACTGGCCGGACTCGGCCTGTACCTCTATGCCATTGAACTTCCGCAGAAAGAGTCGCACGAACGACAAGACACCGCCGACAAGAAGGTGCTGCTCTTCGACCAGGAAACCCTCTCCGGGCTCACCATCAAAACCGACCGGCACGAACTCGTCTTCGCTCGGAGTCCCGAGCAGGGCTGGATGTTGACCGCGCCCCTCAGCACCGAAGCCGATCAGCGGGAAGTACAGAATCTGATCCGGGCCTTGGTCACCGGCACCGTGACCCGTGTCGTCGAGGACCACCCGACCAATCTGACTCCCTTTGGACTCGACAACCCGGTGACGACCATCACCGTCGCAGCTGGCGCCGCGCGGGAGACCTTCTCCATCGGGGATAGCGGTCCTCTCTCCTCCACTCTGTATGTCCTTCGTGAATCGGATCGCAAAGTCCTGCTCACCAATCTGGCCCCCAAAGACTTCGTGAACAAGACCTTGATGACCTTTCGCCGCAAAGACCTCTTGCATGTGTCACAAGGCGACGTCGACCGTATCCGTCTCACCTATCCGACCACCGAAATTGTGCTCTATCAAGGACAGGAAAAACCCAAAAGCAAATGGAAGCTTCGCTACCCGATTGAAGCCGAAGCCGATCAAACGGAGGTGCGGGCCCTTCTGTTCAGGCTCGAAGACTTGAAAGCGCTGGGCATCGTCGACCCGGGGCACGAACGCGACGCCCTGGCCAAAACACTCACCGTGCCGAAAGTGAAAGTCGCCATCCATACTGCCGATGGTGATCAGATCGTCAAACTATACCAACCAGACCCGGCCAGCGGCGAAGCCATCGCGGAAACTAGTCCCGAAGGCCCGCTCTATCGCATCAATCCCACCGCGATCAGAGACCTGACCAAGGAATTATTTACATTACAAGACAAGCGGCTGCTCGGCATCGATTACACCAGCATCGTCATGCTTTCCGTCAAGACACCGACCGAAGAATATGTCCTGATCAACCAACAAAACGAGTGGGTCTTGGAAGATCAACCGACTGAGAAATTGGACCAACAGGCCGCCGACTTGTTTGTCAGCCGTGTCGCCAATGTCCCAGCCGAGGAACGGGTGATCAAACACGCCGGGCCGTTGGCGCCCTACGACCTCGTGACGCCGGCAGCAGAATTTATCGCCACGGGAAGGGATGGGAAGATCGCAGGGAAACTTTCGATTGGGAGCCATGCCAACGGACTGGCCTATGCCATGGGGCAACGAATCCAAGGCATCTTCCAGATTCGTGCCGACCTGCTCACGCAGATCCCCAAAAAGAACGACCTCTTGGCTGGCAAAAAGGAGAAGACACCCGCCTGACGCTCAGCCTTAACCTTAGCCTGAATCTTAACCTTTTCCGCGCTGGCGGACTTTTTCAGCATCCTGCTACATCTCCTCATTTAAGTTTCTAAGACTCAGACCGATACAGACTCAGAGCATCGAGTACCTACAGACACGACGATCAGCTCAGGCCATCCGGTATCTGTCCGAGCCAGGAGGTCTAAATGGACACACAGGCACCTATGCACTCATCCCGAGCAAAAACGATCCTGGTCGTCGACGATGACCCGTCAACGCGGTTGATTTGCGCCAAGACACTTCGTGCTGAAGGGTTTACAGTCCTCGAGGCGGAAGGCAGTTCAGAGTCCTTAAAGATCTTGGCCACCCACCAAGGGCCGATCGACCTGCTGCTGACCGATCTCATGCTGCCTCCGCCTGGTTTTCAATTTGCCCCCAGCAAGAATCCGTATCCGCGGGTGCATGGTCACGACGTCATCCAACGCACCCTGGCCATGAAGAAGACATTCCGAGTGATCCTGATGTCGAGCCTGTCGGAAGAAGAGCGCACAGCCTATCGACTCGTCACTGATCAAGTGCCCTTTCTCCAGAAACCCTTCTCCGTTGAGACCATGATGCAGCTGGTCCATGCGGTGCTCGTTGCGGCTCCGCTCTCTTACGACGACTTCGCCAACAAGTCGATCGCCCAGCAAAATGTTCGATGGCATGGCTAACCTCACGTTCCAAGTCACGTGACTCACGACCTTCCCAAATCCTAGCCCGCATGATTCATGAAGCTTCTGCGGCATGCGCGGATACGCGGCTGTGACGGGGCAGTCTCGCCGTTCAGCCCTTCGACATACTGCACGAGTATGCCTCAGGGCTGTGCCCGTCTCGCTTCACGTCTGCACGCTTTCGCGACGAATCTTCATGAATAATGCGGGCTAGGAGCCTGTCCGACATTGACCGTTCTACTGCGGCGAACGATCCGCGATCATCTGCGTTGTGCTCGGCCCGCTTCCAAGAACCGTGAAACGTGAAATGAGGGTCAGCCTCGGGCTTGTGGCCTTGAATCTGGCCGCGCCTCCTTCGTTCGTCACGAAGGGCAATGTCGGACCGGCTCCTAAAATGACCACTGAGCACTCTTCGGAGGCTAGAGCCTGCGACTGCACTCCCAGCTAGACTTTCCTCGATCCCTACAGTATCGTAGCCTTCATGCCCCCGTAGCTCAGTTGGATAGAGCAGCGGTTTCCTAAACCGTTTGTCGTACGTTCAATTCGTATCGGGGGCACCAAATTTTTCAATGACTTGCAGGACTTAAACCATTCGTAAACCGCAGGTTGTCCGCTCAATCCTGATCGCCGGCTCCACTCCTCACTTCATGCGTACCGCCGCTTTGGTTCGTATCGCAGCGGAATAGGTAGTTTGCCTCCAGCAGCCTGTAGATTCTTCACTCTCTGTGGAGTGCCTCGTTGTCCAAAAGTCGACAAATAGTTGGCCGGGTGGTCCAGGGACGCTAGTATGCGGAATGCTGAAGCAACATATCATGACCGGTCTTGTGCTCGCCTTTGTGGCGACATGTCCGGCTCTGTCGTGGGCAGACTTTGGCGCGAGAGTCGTCACCGTCCATGAGGGCGATCGATTGACCATTCGTCACGACGGCCGCAGAGAAACGATCCATCTTAAAGGCATCGATTGCCCTGAACTCAAGCAGCCCTATGGGAAACAGGCGAAGCACGCGATTGCAGCCTTCGTCGGGAACCGCGACGTTGTCGTGCGAGGACTCACGCGAGACAAGCAGGGTCGGGTGTCTGCCGACGTGTTGCTGCATGACGGGCGCAATGTAGGGCGCGAGCTGCTGAAAGAAGGGTTGGCCTGGTGGCAACGATCGGCCTCCGGCGATGCCGGCCTTGAGGTGCTCGAGGAACTGGCCAGGGCCGAGGGCAAAGGCCTGTGGTCTGAGCCTAACCCAGTGCCGCCGTGGAAGTGGAAAGCCACGAAGAAGACCAGCCGGAAGTATTCCAATTAGCTCCGATTTTCCCCTCGCACATATCGGCGACCTCCCTCTCCTTCGCATCATCTTGCGTCACCACAAAATGCAACGGCCCGCATCGTATTGATCGACGTTGACTCGATGCAGAAACGGAACCCGAGAGCAGGAAAAGGTTCCGGGGATGGAGCCTGATGATCTTCTGTGCTCGCGCACCGCGTGGCCTCAGAAGGATGGGGAGGGAGTGGCCAGGTGCCCTTCTTGCTCGCAGAACGCGCACGGTGAAAAAGGATAGGCAGGGGGCACCCATGCAGGTGCTGTGCTCCCGGAACGCGCGCCCTGAGAAGGGCCTCGTTCGACGGCCGCACGTGGACCAACATGGGTGCCCCCTGCCAAGAGAGGAAAAGCAAGCAAGCTTGGAAGGATCAATTAATTGAATGTGGTCGTTCGACGCGCGCAGTAAATGGCAACCTGGCTACTCCCGTGCGGTGGAGATAGACGACCTATAGGTGTGTGGATAAGCGCAGGCGGTTGCAGTAGACTTGCCCGCAACAGATTGCTGAGGCTACCACGCTATTATGCACGGGTAACCTGCAGCAGGATTAGTAGTTTGCCGAAAGGTCATCTATGCCATCGAAGGAGTGCCCGATTATGACCGAACCTCGCCTGGAACACCAAACGTTAAAGTGAAGCAGACCATTCGAAGCTCCCAGCTACGTTTCATACATTAGGCGAGACGATTAGGGCGCTCTACTGAAATGCTTCCGCAAGCGAAGGTTTAGTCAATTGAGTCTCACTTTTCCTGTCGACGCGAAACTCAAAGACGGCTCGCCGGTTCAATTGGTGCTGGCCGATCAGGAGGATGTCGAGCCTCTACGGGACCTCTACCGGATCATTGTCGTAGAGGGGACGTCGTACCCGCATGACCGGTTTCCGGATCAGGATGACTTCATGGACTATTGGTTCCGTGGCAAGAGCACAGTGGCGGCCTATGTGCCGGATCGTGCCCGTGCTGCGGGCATGGCCGGAGCGTTCTACCTCAAGCCGAACTGGCCGGGGTGGGCAAGGCAAGTGGCGAATGCCGGCTTCATCGTTGCACCAGACTGGCGCAATAAAGGCCTGGGTTGGCTGTTGGGCGCAACGATGCTGGCCTACGCCACACAACTCGGCTATCGTGGCGTGATCTTCAACCTGGTGTTTTCTGAAAATGTGGTCGCGCGCCGTCTCTGGGGAAAACTTGGCTTCAAAGAATTGGGTGTGATCCCCGGCGCGGTGCGGAAGAACGATGGGACTTATCAGAATTCGATCATTATGTTTCGATCGTTGCTTGAAAATTAGGCTGTCCTTTTGAAGAAATTGTCCCTGAAGACGAGTGCCGATCCGGCAGGTTCTTGAAGCGCCATCTGCAGTCGAAGCGGACTTCGTCGGCGGTGGCGAAGAGGTCTCTAGGCCGGATTCAACGAGACTTTCCAGATGAATTTGGAGCTCGCGGTGAAGGCGGCGGATCATTTCCTGGGATAAGCCCCTTCTTGAATTTCTGAAACCAGCCCGCGCCCATCTAGCATTGCCTCCCGAACTTTGCCCGTCTTATCGGGTTGATCCAACCGCAACTTGATCGCTTCTGGCGCGCACTCGCTGGGCGAAAGCTCTACCGCTGTAATTCTTTCATGACGGGTTATCGTTTCTCCATTGGACACCTACAGAGGCCATTTTTGACGTTTTTGGCTATTCAAGAAAGTGGGGCGAGCTCAGGGTGTCCTGTTTTATACATTCCGGGCATAATGACTTCAGTATAATGGGCAACGTGAGGCCATTCGAACAAACAATGGAGGGGTTTACCATGCTTCGTAAGATACTTTCACTCTTCTCGCTCTTCGTGATACCCGCCGCCGTTCTGATGTTCCCTCTGGACGCGCAATCTGATCCCGCTGATCCAGAAGATATCGCTCATATGAAATCCGGCCATAAAAAGGTCGAGGGCGTTGTGATTGATATGAAGTCCGGTCTCTATACCGTCAAGACAACTACGGGGGCCACGCTCACTCTGACCGAAGCGGCGGCCGTTCGTCACGGCCATGATGTTCCCAAAGTCGGTGATGAAATGACGCTCTGGGTCAACGAAGGCAACATGGTCATGGATGCCCATATGAAAGGGCAGTCCCAGGGGGCTCATCGCTTCATTTCCGGTACGCTCGTATCAATTGATAATGCCAAGTCACAGATGACGCTCTCGACGTCAGGAGGTGAGAAAAATTTTAAACTCAAACCCGAGAGCCGCATGTTCAGGGATATTGCCACCGGCGCTCAAGTGACCATTGAAGTGAATGAGACGGGGGAGGTCATTGATCTCCATAAGGACAAACAGTAAGGCGTTTTACAGTTCTCGTTCTAAACAACCATGGCGCGACCCGGGGTAAGGCCCGGGTCATAGTTTCTTTTCTTGCTCGCCCAGATCCTCGTTTGCCACGGGTGGCACCGCAACATTGCACCTGTCTCTTCAGCCGAAAGACAAGTGAAGGTGATTCATCTGCGGGGACTATCAACGCTTTGGGCATCGTCTGCCTGTGATTGCAGGCATATAGGGGGCCCGTGATGCTATGGCTAGCCGTCGCTGATTATCCTTGATCGTGATGCTGTTCGTGTAAGAGGAGGGGAAGAATGCTGGAGCTGTATCAATTTGAAGAATGTCCGTACAGCACCCAAGCCCGGTTGAAGATGTCCGAATGGGGAATTGATTACATTCTGAGGAATGTTTCCAAAGACAAATCCAAAAGGCAGCGCTTGAAGAAAATTTCTGGACAGAATGGTGTTCCTACACTGGTCGATTCCTTACGCAACGTGGTCATCGCGGGCGATGAAAAGAGGATCATCGCGTATCTCCGCAAGCACTATCGACCTCAAGCGAAACCATGAACCTGGTCGATCTCCAGTGGGTTTAAGTGCAACAACATTATGGCGCATTGGGGGCATACACAGCAGAGAGGGGCAGGCATAACTATTGACTTATTGGAACGCTGCACGTCCATTCAGCGGGCGTTTTGAATGGCCTGCTGCAAGCGCTGAACCGCGCTTTGGAGATCAGGCCCTGAACGGAGCATGGGCTCATGTTGTACCCGCCAGACTGGTTCGAGGGGGGCCGGGTCGTTCGCGAGGCGTGGGATGATGTGCCAGTGGATGTGGGGGAGTTGGTTGCCGAGGAGTTCAGAGTTGATCTTTTTGGCCTCATAGACCTGGGCGACAGCCTTGGCGACCAGGTTCACTTCCTCCATCAGCTGAATCCGTTCCGTGGGAGCCAGATGAAACAGCTCTGTCGCGTGGCGTTTGAAGACGACGACGGTCCAGCCGGGGAAGAATTGATCGTCGTGCAGATAGGCCTTGGAGAGGCCGAGGTCAGCGATAAAATGGTCTTCTTTCGGCCAGCTGCCTTGGCAGGCGCTACACGTAGTATCCGTCATGGCTGGTTGGCCTTGCGCCATTCTTCTTCTGTCACCACACCCTTTTTGATCAACAACTGAATCAGTTTGTCGACGGAGTTGCGACTGGGTGTTGCCTGAGCCTGTCCAGGATGAACCGGGGCAGCCTGGGCTTGCTTTGGTTCAGGCGGCAGACGTTTTTGCCCCAGCACTTTGAAGGAAGGTGTGAAGACCGAGAGATAGTCCTTGTTCCTGAGGCGGACGGTGGCAGGGAGACTGTCGGTGAGTGAGGCGAGATCAGGGGTTGGGCCAACTGGAATGCGAAAAAAAGGTTTGCGATCGTCGGTTTCGCCGTCTTGCCCGAGTACATCAAAGCGGGTGAGGAAGGATTCGCCTGTCAACCCTTCTCGGTCTTCACCTGCAAGGTTGGTAATCTTATCGAGGACGATCACGAGCGAGTCGGCGATTAACGCATCAGACGTGTGGTTCCTGACGCTGACGTCGTAGCGGTATTCGCTCGTAAAGTTGTCGCGGCCTTTGAGCGTGACGACGGCTGAGGCCTTGCCGGTCAGCTCGGTGAGTTGATCCAGCGAGGATGCCGCAAATCCTGTTATCGAGGTCGCCAGGGTGCAGGCGAAGAGGACTCCGCCACTGACTATCGCCGCGCGTAAATGCATTCGTGTCATCGTGTCGCCTCACCTGACCGTCAGGATGCTCAAAAAGTCCGCCAGCTTCGTTCTCGCATCGCTCAGAGGCTCAACGTACCGAAGCGTACGCCTCGCCTCCTCGCTCGCTGCGGCCTTGCTGGACGGACTTTTTGAGCATCCTGCTGACTACTCTGCGCTATCGCCATGCTGTGAAATCACAGCGGCGCATTGTGCAAAACCAAGCGTTCCGCAGTCAACTGCGCGCGCGTGTCCTCTGCCTTCGGCCTGAGCATAGCAGAGATCAAGATTTTCATCGAGCGTTGGCGCACAGGCTCGCCTTGACACCTCGTTTCATCGAACGATATTCTCCTCGCGGCTGTATCTGTCACTCATACGCCGCGTGCATTCCAACTCATGATGCGATCTGCCCACACACGTGCCCCGCTCCTGGTTCCCCGTGCACTCCTGTCCCGGTTGATGCGGCTCTACGATTACCCGCACCCGGCTCACCGTGGGCGCATCATTCGCGGGTACGATCGGCCTCATGCGGTGCGGACTGCGCGTATGTGCGTGGCGGTGGCCACAGCACTGGGCCATGGAGCCGAGCGGGTCTGCCAGTATCAGGTCGCGTGCCTGTTGCATGACTTGGGCCGTGCCGGGCTCGATCGCCAGCTCTTCGGGAAGATTTGGTCCTGGGCCAAGGAGCGCGGGATTCCGACAAGGCCACGCGAATGGCGAGTCATACACCCGGAGACGACTTACGGGCGTGAAACGGAGGCCTTTCTCCGGTGCCATCGAAAAGACCTTGAGGCCGATGGTATTGCCATGACTGTCTGGGCGAAGGAACAGGTCGAGATGCGGCTGGGATATTCGCGCCGGCTTGCCCGCCGGCTGCGTACGGTCCGACCCGCCATCAAAAAGATGGGGGTGACCTGGGCGCCTTGGATGCAACAGGTGATGCTCTATTATTACTATCCGGAGAAGCTGGCGTCGGCCAAGCCCTGGGTCAGGCAGTTGGCGGAAATTCTTGTCGCCTGCGAGCAGTTTGAAGCCTACAGCAATCAGCGTCGTGGAAGGGACTACTATGTGCGGAAGAACGAAACGTTGGTCGATGCCTTCGCCTATTTGGAGACGTTGCAGCAGGAGGGCATTTTGAGTGGCGCGGTGATGGGGGTGTTGCGCCGGTTGACGGCGCAAGGCGAGTTTGATGCCATTCTGGAGAAGGCTCGTGGCTGTGCCTTTACCCGGGGGGAGCGACGAGCGCTCCGAGCGATGGAGTCATAAGATGGCGGTCAAGACGGTGTCGTTGCGTCTCACCATGCAGGGGAACACGCAGATCGAAAATATTACGAAGTCCGTGGTCGACGCTCTGGTTGGCACCGGGCTCTCGGCCGGGATCGTGACGGTGTTCGTCAAGCACACCACCGCGTCGGTGATGATTATCGAAGATGAACCGGGTATCAGGGCCGATACCGTAACATTTTGGGACCAGGCCGTGCAGGCCGATCCTGCTTGGGAGCACAACACGAGGAATGCCGGTGAAGACAACGGCCACAGTCACTTGCGAGGTCAGCTGCAAGGGCCGTCAGTCACCATTCCCTTCCTAGACGGGGCGATGTTGCTGGGGACCTGGCAACAGATTGTCGTCGTCGATTTCGATACCAGATCCAGGACCAGGGAACTTATTTTCCAAGTCATGGGTGAATGATTGCGATGAAGGGGCGAGTCGGACCAGTGTTGCCTGTCGTTTCGGCGGGGCTCTTGCTCATCAGCCTCTGGCCTGTCTTGTCGACGGCGGAGTGGGGCAAGCCGCTGGGCGGGACTTACGGCGGGCCTGAAGGGAAGCCACGCGTCGTGACGCCCTCGCCCGCCGAGTTGGGCGTGGATGAACGGGCGACGATGGCCGTGTTCGAGCGGGCGACGAAATCCGTGGTCTTCATCGCGAATACGGCGATTCAGCGAGACCCCTGGTCGTTCAATCTCTTTGAGGTCCCGCAAGGGTCCGGAACGGGATTTGTCTGGAACAAGCAGGGGCACATCGTCACCAATTTTCATGTCGTCTACGGGGCAAATTCGGTCACCGTCACGCTGGCCGATCGGACGGAGCATAAGGCCACGCTTATCGGTGCCGACCCGCTCACGATGTGGCGGTGCTGCAGATTCGTGCGCCAGAAGAGGCGTTTTCGCCTCTCACCGTCGGGTCGTCGCATGACCTTCACGTCGGACAGAAAGTATTGGCGATCGGGAATCCGTTCGGCTTGGATCATACGCTGACGACCGGTGTGGTGAGTGCGTTGGGGCGGACGATCAAGTCCTTATCGAACCGGACGATTGAAGGGGTCATTCAGACTGATGCTGCCATCAATCCGGGAAACTCCGGTGGACCACTGCTCGATAGCGCCGGTCGATTGATCGGCGTGAATACGCAGATTGTGAGCCCGAGCGGGGCCTTTGCCGGAATCGGATTTGCCGTGCCGGTCGACACGGTCAATCGCATCGTCCCGGAGCTGATCAAGTACGGCAAACTCATCCGTCCGGGGCTCGGGGTCTCGCTCGTTCCCGATGCGATGGCCAAACGGTGGGGGATCAAGGGGCTGATTATCGGTAAGGTGTCGCGTGGCAGCGGGGCGG
>JBKJZK010000386.1:0-1674 GCA_046715215.1 Nitrospiraceae bacterium | reverse complement strand
TAGTGTCTCTGCCACCACTCTTGACGCCTGAGCCATCACTCCAATCTCGTCCGGCGTCTTGAGAATGATCATGTCACCCGGTACGGTGCCAGCTCCTTCGAAAGATGCTGAAAGACGACATCCACTGAGCCCGAACCATCCAGCTGGAGTAACAGCCCTCGCTCTTGGTAATACCGCACAAGCGGGGCAGTTTGTTCGTCGTATACTTTAAGGCGCATCTCGATCGCGTCACAACGATCATCGCTGCGCTGCACAAGCGGCTCTCGGCATCGATCGCAAATCCCATCCACCTTGGGCGGCGCAAAGTCTACATGGAACGTCGCTTGGCACTTCGGACAACTTCGGCGCCCGCTCAATCGCCTCACGACATCCTGACGCGAAACCTGGAAATTCACAACTCGGTCCAGCGCGACCCCTTTAGAGGTCAAAACCATACCCAATGCTTCCGCCTGCGGAACAGTCCTGGGAAATCCGTCCAGAACGAATCCCTTAGCGCAGCTGGGATCAGCTAACTTCTCCCTCACCAGCCCAATCACCACAGCATCAGGAACCAGGTTCCCCTGATCCATGTCGCGCTTCGCTTCAAGACCCAGCGTAGTCTGATTGCGAACCGCCTCGCGGAGAAGATCTCCGGTCGAAATCTTCGCCACCGGACACTGCGCCGCAATACGGTCAGCCTGAGTTCCCTTGCCTACTCCAGGTGCGCCGAGAAACACCACCCGCATGGAATTTCCCTCACCCACTCCGTCCACGGAGGGGAGCCATGCCCTTACCGAGAAAACCCTCGTAATTCCGCATTAACATGTGAGACTCAATCTGCTGGGCCGTATCGAGACCGACACCGATCACGATCAGCAGAGAGGTACCACCGAAATAGAACGGCACATTCAGTTTATAGATCAACAATTCAGGGATCACACAGACGATCGCGAGGTAAATCGATCCGGCAAACGTAATTCTTGTGAGCACCTTATAGATGTAGTCGGACGTTCGTGTTCCAGGGCGAATCCCGGGAATGAATCCACCGTACTTCTTCATGTTGTCTGCCATATCCACCGGGTTCAAGACCACGGCGGTATAAAAGAAACAGAAAAACAGAATAAGGCCAACATACATCAGTGTATATAACAGCGACCCGGGCGCGAGCTGAGCGCCGAAGGCCTTCACCCAAGGCGTCTGGAAAAAACCGGCAATCGTCGCAGGAAATGCGATAATCGACGATGCAAAAATAGGCGGAATCACCCCCGCAGTATTGATCTTCAGTGGAATATGCGTGCTCTGCCCGCCAAACACTCGTCGTCCGATAACCCGCTTTGCGTACTGAACCGGCACTTTCCGTCGTCCACTCTCCAAGAAGACGATGGCGGCCACCACTACGACCATGAGCAAGGCGAGGCCGACCAGCAAGATAATGCTGAGCTGCCCGACCTTGTATAAATCAAAGGTCTGAGCCACGGCGGCAGGCAAGCGCGCGACGATCCCCGCAAAAATAATCAAGGAAATGCCGTTCCCGATGCCTCGCTCGGTAATCTGTTCACCGAGCCACATCAAGAACCCTGTACCGGCCGTCAAGGTGATGACCGTCATAAGACGGAATCCCCACCCAGCGCTCATCACGAATGCGCCGTTATTCATTTGTTCGAGACCTACGGCAATCCCGAAGCCCTGAATCAC
>JBKJZK010000385.1:0-2282 GCA_046715215.1 Nitrospiraceae bacterium | reverse complement strand
CAGTGGTTTCCAGGTCACATGAATGCGGCGCGCAAAGAAGCGGCCAAGACGATGGAGGTGATCGATGTCATCGTCGAAGTGCTGGATGCGCGCGTACCGGACGCCAGCTGCAACCCGCTGATCGAAGAGCTGCGCCTGGCCCGCCAGCGTCCTAGTCTGAAAGTCCTCAATAAGGCCGATCTCGCCGATCCCGTCGTCACTCAAGCCTGGCTCGACCTGTATAACCAGCAAGCGGGCGTCAGCGCCGTGGCTCTCTCTTGCAACCATGCGGGCGATGCCGCCAAGGTGCCCCATCTCTGTCAGCCGCTCGCCCCCCATCGCAGCAGCAGCGTGAAGCCGCTGCGCATGCTGATCATGGGAATCCCCAACGTCGGCAAATCGACCCTGATGAACCAGCTCCTCAAACGCCGCGTCGCTCGTGTGGGCGACGAGCCGGCTGTGACCAAAGTCCAACAGCGTCACAAGCTGAACGACCACATGGCCATCACCGACTCACCCGGACTGTTGTGGGGAACCATCAAAGACCCTCACGTGGGCCTCCTGCTCGCCACAATCAACGCCGTGGGCCACACAGTCGTCGATGACGAAGCGGTCGCTGAATTTCTCGCCACCATCCTGCTTGCGCGCTATCCTGCCCGGCTCACGGCCCGCTACGGTTTTACGATGGACGGGCTGACTAGTGCAGGTGTGATCGACGCCATCGCCAGGAAGCGCGGCTGCCTGCTGACCAGGAGCGGAGGCGGGTTGGACCGAGACAAAGCGGCGAGGATCCTCTTGTTGGACTACCGCAACGGCACACTCGGCCGCACCAGCCTGGAGACGCCGGATAGGCGGCCAGAAGAGCAGCACTCATAGCAAGAGAGTGAAGAGTCCTTCGCGAGATGTGAGGGAAAGGCGCGAAATGTGATGGCAATACCTGAACCTGTTTGGCGGGCCCCGTTTGGTTCGTGGGATTTCCAGCCCCACAGAGTGGTTAACCCGGGTTCCGGACCATTTTTCCGCCGCGATTCAACATGTGCGGGTAGGTCACGTTACTCCCCACACGCTTTGACCTTCCGCTCCTCTAACGCCGCAATCGCTTCTTTTTTAATGGCCACTGACGCCGACTTCTCGCCCTCAGGGGAGGCACTGTCCTGCGCTAGTGCTTCTGCATATAAACGGGCGGCCTCAATACACGCTTTACTAGGCACCGTGCTTGATCCGCATGCCGCGACAAAGATTGTGCAAGCTAGAGCAGCGGTAATAGGTCCAACAACACGTGTGGTCATTGTGTACATCCTCCAATATTAGACGCCCAACCATTGCGTATACTGACCGGCATAGTACGCAAAACCGGCCAGCAAATTCCACTGTGATTGTCGTGTCGGGTCAAAGACTTTTCAACGATACCCAGATAGCCAGGTGGGCATGATATGCAGATCGGCCTAGTTCCATCATAGCTGCGAAGGGCTCAACCCTTGATACAGCCCATCTTCTGGACGCCGTACCCCTTTTCCACCCAACACAACGCGTGCGTGTAGATCATGGGCGTTTTCACGTCGGTGTGAAAATAACACAATAGGGACATTTTCAATCCCAACTGACAGCTGGTCACATCACGTAGAAGGAGAACCAGAATTTCCCCCTAACATCTCCCCTATCATATCGGTATTGTCGTGGGTACTCTGTAAAAGGCTTACGGTTTCGTAGCGGAGGATGCTTTTCGTAACCGCTGCAATTCCGTTGTGAGCCACTCCGCACTCGAAACCGGTTCACGTCCATCGCATTGCACTTGATACGGCGTCCCACTCATGCTGCTCGCCGTGGCGGCGCGATCAATGAAATCTTCTGTCATATCCACCAATCCCCTATCGAGGAGATAGTGATATTTCTTCTCCAAATGAGCACGTGCGTCCGACGCGCTGTACCAGCTTCCATTGCGATACACCGTACAACCGGAACGCTCTAAGTAACCCAGTAGCTGTCCAATTTCCACGTCGGCCCCCGATGCCGCAGTCGCCTGCGACAGGATTCCGGAACAGAGCACCGCAATCAGAACGGTCGCCAGTGGTCCTATCTTCTTGCCTGTCATCTGAAACATCCCCATTGGGCTCACTATACGTGCGTGACCCAATCTAACATGAACCATATCCTGCGACTGACACGGGGACAAATTTGACCCTCCCCTGATTTCATAGACACCTCCATAAGTGGGAGAATCATGAAATTGGAGGGCATCATGCCAGACACAACGCGACGTCAGTTTACCGACGCATTCAAGTCCGAGGCGGTCCGGCTCACGC
>JBKJZK010000384.1:0-6489 GCA_046715215.1 Nitrospiraceae bacterium | reverse complement strand
GCAGGTGCATGTGCGGCAGCATCCATTCGGTCACCGGCGACTCCACGGTGGCCTGCTCGATCTGCTTGGTCAGCCTGTTGATTTCTCCCAGCCGCTTGAGATTTATCGGCAACAGGATCGCGTTCAGGATGAATTCCGGCAACACGATCAACTCTGTGATGTCGAAGTGCGTGTGCAGCACACTGAATATCAGCAAGAGGATGCTGCTGACCAGTGCCAGCGCCCGCAGGGGCACCATGGCTTTCATGTAGTGACTGGCGAGATAGAATACTCCACCCAGCATGCCGATGGCGGTGATGATGTCGAAATGCATGGATCCTGGTTCCAGTGGCCGTGGCGCGTGAAGCCGGTTAGGTTATCTTGTTTGGTTTGTTTTGTTTATTTGGTTGAACCAGACTAACCGGATAAACCAGATGAACCAGAGAGACCAGATGAACAAAACAAGCCAGATAAACTAGAGCAACCAGTCTCGCCCGTCTAAAACTCAGAACCCAGAACTCAGAACTCAGAACTTCTTCGCTCGTCTCGCTCGGCTATCCTGCTAGATCGTGAGCGTTTGGTCCTCCTCGAGGGCCTGTAACCCGGGGATAGATAATTCACGAAGTTCACGCAGAATTTGATCTTTGTATGCCGGCTTCAGATGGTAGGCATACACCGATATATCGTCTCGATCGAGTTTCCCAAATTCCTGGGCGAGCAAAGCAGGTGTGAGATGTTTGCTCATGCGGGCGAGTTCAATCATAGAATTTGGAAAGGAACATTCGATAAAGGCGGTTTTGAGGTGAGGGATGCGTTTCGCTTCGTACCATAGTTCATCAGTGGAATAGGTGTCTCCGCTATAGACAAACGCAGAGGAGCGATCCTGTACAATAAATCCTGTCGTTGGAACGGTGTGATTCACGAGGATCGGCGTAACGTCGACTCCTGAGCACGTATAAACATGTCCAGGTTTCAGATATGACGAAGTAAGCGTAGGACGTTCCGGTGTAGGGATGCTGAAAAAGTCGGGATATACATCCGTATTGAAGATGTGACGGTGCAGTCCGTGAACCACTTCAGGGATAGCCGCCACCACGATCGGGGCGCTCATCTCCTCGCTCAGATTGTCGGCTAACTTGGGCAGTCCTTTAATATGATCGAAATGAAGGTGTGAAAGAATAATGTGGCGGATCTGCTTCTGCTCGCTCAATAAGAGCTTGCTTGCCACAGTCCCGGCGTCAAGAAGAAGCGTTCCGTTTAGTAAGAAACTACACGTGCTACATCTATTAGGCCCGGTCGCATGTTCCAGCAGCGCATCAGAGCCATGACAACCCAGAATTCTAATATTCACGCTGTGGGCTCCGTCTGGCTGTCTTGTTCATTTGGTCTATCTGGTTTGTTTTGTTTATCTGGTTGATTTGGTTCATCTGGTTTATCTGATTAGTCTGGTTCAACCAAATAACAAGATAAACCAGACCAACCAATTAAACGGGACAGACCAGATGGACCAGACAGACAGGGCCAGTCATGAATCCATCCGTGCCCTAGCACTGTTCATCTCTGCAAGGGCTCGTACTTCAATGGGTTGTAATTTACTGGTTCGCGGGATAGGAGTGAATAGACTCAAACGAGGGGTATTCTATTTGAGGGGATGGTCTAGCAGGCTGGGGAAAACTATAATAGGCCCAGCGGAACTTAGCCGCACGAAACAGGCTGAGGTCGAGGTCAAGGTTGAGCAAAGATCAAGCTAGAGGGTATTCAGCGAAGGAGAACACAGCGAGCGATCATTTCACAGTTGGCGCTGCGAGGACGAGCATGGTAATGGGAAGAGTGTTCATCGTCGATGACGAAGAGCATGTCAGGAAAACAGTCGGCCTCGCACTGAAACAAGGCGGCTACGACATTCTTGAAGCAGCTGACGGCGAAGAAGCAATGGCCACGATCCAATCATATCCCACTGGTTTCCCAGCCCATGCAATCATCTGCGACATTGATTTGCCAAAGGTGAACGGACATGACCTCATTGCATTCATCCGGGCGAAGCTTCCGTCGGTGCCCGTCATCGTGCTGGCTGGACACCCCGATGTCCAGTCAGCTGCTTCGCTGTTCAAGCAAGGTGTGGTGGACTATCTCATCAAGCCGACCCAAGCACAAACATTGTTGGATGCAGTCAGGCGGGCTATCGGAGAACAGGCGGTGTTTGAGTAGGACTCCATCACCAAGCGTCAGCCGGTGCATGAATTGATTCACTGTCCGAGGAATTGACGATTTATTCATTGGGTCATTGACGATTTGCGGAGCCGTCCAATGCAACCATGATTCTATGCACACAACTTCAATTCTTCAGTCAATGGTGCAATGGATCAATCGTCAATCGCCCTGCGAGCTAGGAGCGAGGCGATTCTCCTGGCGCGCGAGGCAGTCGAATGTGTATCTTCGTTCCAGCTCCAAGTGCACTTTCGACCCAGATCGTTCCCCCATGAGCATCGACCACGTCCTTCACGATTTTCGTGCCGAGTCCTGTCCCGCCTGGCTTGGTGCTAATGGCGCGTTTGGTGAAGAGCCGATCTCTCACGTCCGGCGGCATCCCTCTACCCGTATCGATGACCGAAACCACGATGGCGCCTTCAGGCGTAGGGGGTTGTCCGCATACGGTCACGGAGCCGCCTGCGGGCACTTCAGGGATCGCGTTGTTGATCAAATTAAAAAAGGCGCTATAGAGGCGTCGCTGGTCTGCCACGATCAACGGGAGTAACTCCAAGTTCTCGGTGAGCAGTCGGACATGTTTTTCCTGGGCAAGAATTACCAGAGAGCGAAACACGTTGCTGACGATGCCGGCCACTTCGCATGCGGAAAAATCGAGCGGGGTGCTGAGTTCTTTGACCGCATCCGCGATTTCCGCGACGCGATCGTGAATCCGGTGCGCATCGTCCTTCAGCATCTCAATCACTTCATTGCAGAGGTCGCGACTGGCCTTGGCCCGTTTGATTTCGATTTCGGGTAAGTAATCCAGCAGCTCGTTGAGTTCGGTCTGTAAGATTCCTGCGCCACATACGATCGGCATGAGGAGATTTTTGATGTCATGGGTAATGTCGCCCATCAGCTGCGCCACCTCGGCAAGCTTGGCGGCTTCCACTAAGCGGGTATGCTCAATCGCTACAGCGGCGAGTGCAGAGATAATGGTGAGAATCGCCAAATCGTCTCGGTCGAGGAATTTCCCCCCGCGCTTGTTCATGACCTGAATGACACCGATGGGGTCCCCCTTCCAACGCTTGAGGGGAATCGTGATCATGTCATGGGTAATGGCGCCGGTCGCTTCATCGACTTGCTTAAAATGGCGCTGATCGGCCTGCGCGTCAGGGACGATTTCAGGCAGTCCCGTCCGATAAACCGTTCCGGCGATACCCTCAAACCAGGGCACCGCTGTGCCCGGTAATACGGGTTTTTCGCCAATGGAGTGATAAAACACGAGGGTGCGATTGTCGGTGTCGGCCAACAGCACAGAGCCATTTTCCGCATGCACGACATCCAGCGCGATGTGAAGCGACTGTTCCAGCAGGTCTTGGAGTTTGATCTCTTGAGAGAAGACCTCCGACATTCGTAGTGCAGCGGCAAGCTCCAATTCTCGTCTGGCAAGAAGCTGCGTAAGACCTTCTTGCGATTCTGGTTTGGGCAATTGGGATGCGGTGTCAGAGAGTCGTGGAGTCGTCATGTCGGGCCCCTTTGTAGCGTTCGAAGGTGGTTCGATTCTTGTGACATGTGTTCAGGCGAGAGGCAAGGGGCCAGAGGCGTCACCCGGTGCATAAATTGATTCACTGTCCGAGGGTGGACCATTATCTCCCACCAGTATCGTCAATGTAAGTCCCTCCAAGCTAGGTATCCCCTCATTTGAGGGGATAGGCATTGATCTTTATTGCGTATACCTGATACCGTGAGCCCCCCGGAGTGGGTTAGCAGGCTGCGGAAAAACTATTTTTGTGCAGCAGAACTTCGATGGCTTGCACGTTTAGGGTAACACGATAACACCACGCAGGATGGTCAAAAAGACCGTCCAGCAAGGCCGCAGCGAGCGAAGAGGCGAGGCGTACGCTTCGGTACGTTGAGCCTCTGAGCGATAGGAGAACGAAGCTGGCGGACTTTTTGAGCATCCTGCTAAGGGCCTAACCTGGAAAAGGAGGAGAGACGCGTATGAGTAAAGGGAGAGTGCTGGTTGTGGACGATGAGGCGGACGTGAGAAGATCCGTGCGCCTCATTTTAACGAAGGCAGGGTACGATGTGGATGAAGCAGAACATCCAGAAGCGGGAGTCACCCTGGTGAAATCGGGAGCCAATCGGCTGCCGTTGAGCGCAATTATTACCGATCTTAGTATGCCGACGGTAAACGAAATAATCGTGGTCCCCTATTTGCGTTCGCAGTTTCCGTCGTGTCCGATCATTGTGCTGAGCGGTTCAAAAATGCTGGACAGATCCGCCAAACTGTTTAAGGACGCCAGCGTAGAATTCCTCACGAAACCGATTAATCAAGAGCAGTTATTGGGTGCCCTGAACAAGGCTGTCGCCACGGGCGGATCGTAAGACAAAGTTGAGGCTGAGGCGGTCTGAAGTCTGAAGTGTTCGGACTTCGATCCCCAGCCTTCGGCCCGCGCCTGTCGAGGGACGCTTCACACGCATTAAGAATGCGCGGTCGTGGGGTCGAGGGGAAGTCGGAGATGGAATGTCGTTCCTACACCAGGCTCGCTTTCCACCCAGATCTTCCCTTTGTGCACGTCCACCACGTCCTTCACGATCTTTGTTCCCAGGCCAGTGCCGCCTTTCTTGGTGCTGACCGCCTTGGCTGAAAAGAGGCGGTCTCGAATCTCGGGAGGCATCCCCCGCCCCGTGTCTGCCACAGCGAGCGCAATACCCCCCGTGTCCTGATCGAGATGCCCTCGCACCGTGATTGAGCCTCCCAGCGGGGTTTCCGGAATGGCGTTATTGATGAGATTGTAAAAGGCGTTGTAGAGCCTCCGCTCGTCGGCGTGGAATTCCGGCAACGATTCAAGGCCATCAGTTCGCAAGGAAATCTGCTTGTCCCGAGCCAGGCCCTGCAGCGTGTGAAACACTTCAAGGATGACCGCCCCGACCGCGCAGAGCGCGAAGTTGGGAGGCGCACTCAACCCTTTGACGCAGTCGGCCATGTCTTTGACGCGATCATGCAGCCGCCGGATGCTGTTCTGCGCCATCTCGCCGGCTTCATCACAGATCTCCTTGTTCAGTTTCTTCTCGCTCAACTCAGCCGTGCTCATCCCGCCGAACAGCTCGGTGACCTCTGCTCTCAGTAACTCCATCCCAGCGCACACCGGAGTGAGGAGATTCTTCAAGTCATGGCCGATGTCGCCGAGCAGCGTCACCACTTCAGCTTTCTTGGCGTCCTCGAATTGCTTGGCCTGTTGAATCGCCAGCGCGGCGAATGCAGAAATGATCGTGAGGAGTCCGAGGTCGTGGGTCGTGAATGGTCCCGCTCGTTTGTTCAGCACATTCAAGACGCCGATCGGTTCTCCTCTCCACCGCCGGAGCGGCACCGTGATCATGTCGTGGGTGACGAATCCGGTCGTTTGATCGATGGAGTGAAGATGGGTCGCATCCTGGTCGACCTGGTTCGTAATCCTGGCCTCCCCGGATTGGAAGGCTGCGCCGGAAATTCCTTTGTCCCAAGCAATAACCGTACCACGAGGAACCGGCTTGTCGCCGATTGAATATTGAAAGATGAGCTGCTCCTTTTCGTGATCGGCCAGGAGAATCGAACCGGCTTCTGCGCCGACCTCTTCAAGAGCTATGCGGAGGGTCGTTTCGACGAGCTCGTCCAGATCGATCGACTGAAACAGGGCGTGGCTGATCCGCTCGACTGCTTCGAGCTGCGTCTTGTAGTGGAGAAGTTCTGAAGCATCAGCCTTGCTCGATCGCGTAAAGCCAGCGCCTGGCTGGTTCTTCGCATCGGGGGATGTTGGCTGAGTCATCACCCAGGTCCTTGTGGTGGTCGCGAGGGAAACCTCTCTTGTTCATTTGATCTGTTCGGTCTGTCTGATTTGTTTGGTTGCATTAGGTTAACCAAATGGACCAGACAGACCGGGTTTGTCCCAGCAGGCCATAGAAGTTCTGCTATGCGAAAAGGTTTTTCCGCAGCCTGCTAGGGCATACCTCTATAGCGACTTTGCAGGTTATGCGGTATCCCCTCAATTGAGGGGGGGCTCGTCTGTGGGGATTGTCAAAGGAGAGCAAAGGGCATAGAAAACGCGCAGAATATGTAAATACGTTCTGAGCATCGCATCTATTCTTTATCAGGGAGGTCTCTTATGAGAAGTCTACGATGGGCCGGGTTTGTGTCTAGTCTGCTGATTGTCGGAGTCCTGGGAGGACTGCTGGCGCCGCCGCCTTCGGAGGCTGTGCCGACACTCACACTCCAGGTCGATAGTGGTCAAGCCGTCCCGATACTTGGTGCAGCAGTTACGTGTAGCACGACTAGCTATAATC
>JBKJZK010000383.1:0-5610 GCA_046715215.1 Nitrospiraceae bacterium | reverse complement strand
TCTTTTCCCATGTGCGCCATCCCCCCGAAAATGAACAACGTAATCTGCTTGATAGGGATCTGGTAGCGCAGTGCCACATAGGAATGTCCCAATTCATGGAGCAGGACGGAGAGGAACAACAAGAGAGCGGTAATGCCACCCATTCCCCAATAGCGTGGAACTGACAGACCGGGCAACGTCTCGGGCAAATAGCCCGTCGCCAAGGACCAGGTCACAAAGAAAAACACCACAAACCAGGACACATGCACGTGAATCGGGATGCCGAGCGCACGGCCGATTCTCCAATTTGGCAAAGACATACGTTTACCGTAACAGTGCGGGAATTGGAGCGTCAACGGCAGGCTGCTGAAAAAGTCCGCCAGCGGCGTTCTCGCATCGTTCAGATCCTCGACGTACCCCAGAGGGTACGCCTCCGGTCTTCACTCGCTGCGGCCTTGCTGGACGGCCATTTTGAGCAGCCTGCGGGATCAGGTATACTTGCCACCATGCCGCGTTACTTCCCACACCTGCTGTGCCTTATCCTCGCAGTGCTGCTTGTCCCAGCGATGCCTTCCTTCACGCAAGCCCAAGTGATCAAGTCAGGCCCTCCCGCTTGTCCCGGAGTCGCGTTGACGTTCGACCTCTGTCCGGTGCGTAACGGTGCGGGCTACGATCAGACACTGATCGACTATTTGATTGAACAGAAGATCCCCGCCACCTTCTTCATGTCCGGAACATGGATAACGAAACACGATCAGCAAGTACGGGCCCTCCTTCAAATCCCATTCTTTGAAGTCGGCACCCATGGGAAGGTCCACGCCCATCTGCCGCTCCAGTCAGCGGGCGAGCAGAAACAAGAAATTCTCGGACCGGTTCGACTGCTCAAAACCAAGTATGGTCATGACGCAACGTTGTTTCGCCCTCCCTATGGGGAGTTCAACGACGACACCGTCAACGTGGCCCGTGCCCTCGGCCTCCAGTTCATTCTCTGGAATGTCGTGTCCGGCGATCCCGACCCGACGCTCACGGCGATCCGGATCGAAGACCGACTGAAGCAGCTAGTCCGGAAGGGTAGCGTCATTGTGATGCACGCCAACGGGAAGGGCAGACATACGCACGAGGTGGTCCAAGACCTGCATCAGCAACTCTTGCCAGATCGAAACCTCACTCCCATGACCATGAGCGATCTCCTAACTTGTAAACAGGCAGCCCCATGACCGATCCGATCGTTCGGCCCATGACGGCGGAGGATCAGGCAGCCGTCATGGAATTACTCGCCGACTCCGACCCGTGGAAACGGCTGGGCTACCAAGCCAGTGACTGGGGCAGCTATTTCACACCAATCCCACAGGGACGTGACAGCTACGTCGTGGACCAGAACGGCAAAGTTGCCGGCATTGCGGTCGTTCGGCAGAAATTCTTGCTCGGCGACTATTTAGAACTGCTTGGAGTGGCGGACTGGGCGAAAGGCAAGGGGCTAGGGGGACTGTTGCTCGCCCACGTTGAAGCGGCGGTCTTCGCGAGGGCGAAGAACCTGTTCGCCTGCGTATCGGATTTCAACGACCAGGCCCGGCACTTTTACAAGAAGCAGGGCTACCAGGAGATCGGCCCCATGCCGAACTTCCTGATCCCAGGCAGTGCCGAAATTCTGCTGCGCAAGACCAGCGGCCCGGCGAGGGCTAAGTAGAAAGGAAAAAGGTAAAAGGAAAAAGTGGTTAAAAAGCTCCTCCACACCCGCATGAGGGTCAGCGACATGAATCAGACGATCGACTTCTACACCAACGTCCTCGGGCTGGAGGTCCTGGAGCGGAAGGTCTCGCCGCGGGGCTCTCATCTGGCCTTTCTCAAAGTGCCTAACAGCGAAGAACTGATCGAGCTCTGCAGCTTCCCGTCAAGTGGACCAGTGACAGTCCAGGAAGACCTTGTCCATCTCGCCTTTCAGGTGGAGAGTCTCGACGAAACCATCGTGGCGCTTAATGCGAAGGGGGTCAAGGTCACGGACGGCCCCACGCAAACCTCTTCCGGCAGCCGCTTTATTTTCATCGATGCCCCGGACGGTTACGAAGTCGAACTCATCGAGCGCCCGCCTGGAGTGAAGATCGTCTAGGGCGCGTCAATGGTTATTGGTCAAGAGTCAATGGTAGGAGAGGGAGTCGAGTCTCTTGCAATGACCGTTGACCAATGACCAGTGACCAAGTACCCTCTGCCCTGCTTGACCGTTGATCTTTGAAGATGGACGAAGCCGGAGGTTTCGAGAATGAAGAACGGGTTCTTCCGCGGGCATGGGCTGGGTAATGACTATGTGGTGGTTGATCCCAAAGCACTGTCGTTCGCGCTCACCCCATCAAGAATCAAAGCCATCTGTAATCGCAACTGGGGTCTCGGCAGCGATGGAATCCTTGCGCTGAGCCCGTCAAAGAAAGCGGACTTCGGCCTACGTATCTTCAACCCGGACGGCAGCGAGGCGGAAAAGTCCGGCAACGGCTTGCGCATTTTTGCCCGCTATCTTCACGCGACCGGCAAGACGAAAAAAAAGGACTTCACCGTCGAGACCAAAGGCGGGCTGGTAACGATTGCGCTGCATGTGGACCGGCATGGGGATGCGAGCGCCGTCACCGTCGAAATGGGCCGGGCCACCTTCCAGTCGGCTGCACTCCCCTGTACCCTCGCGACTAGTGAACTTGTTGAACAGCCCATCGACGCTGCTGGCCAGTCGCTCACCTTCACCGGGGTAAGTGTCGGCAATCCCCACTGTGTCATCTTCAGACCGGCCAGGCATTCCTGGTCGCGAGAGGATCTCCTGAAGTTGGGGCCGGCATTAGAGAACCATTCCCTGTTCCCGAAACGAACGAACGTTCAACTTGCCGTGCCGACCGGCCCAAAAGAACTCTTCATCCTGATCTGGGAACGCGGGGCCGGTGAGACCCAGGCCTCCGGGTCGTCCGCTTGCGCCGCTGCGAGTGCGGCCGTCCGGCTCGGGCTGGTGAAAAGCCCTGTCACAGTGAAGATGCCGGGAGGCCAGCTCAACATCGAGATAGCCCCGGACTTCAGCCTCACCATGAAGGGTCCGGTTGCGGAAGTCGCGCGGGGAAGCCTTAGTCCCTCCTTCGTGCGATCGCTGCGCTGAGCGAGCAATCAGCCGTCAGCGATCGGCTTTCAGCCTCAATTCCACGACCGAGTTGCCCCAGAGTGTGTCGGGCCTTAGAATGCTCCCATACAAACACTCTTCCCTTGCTGACCGCTGAAGGCTGATAACTGATGTCTACTTCTGCTGAATTCCAATCTAAACTCGACCACCTGCCGGACCAGCCCGGCGTCTATCTGTTCAGGGACGAGCAAGGCGAGTTGCTCTACGTCGGGAAGGCTGCAGTTCTGTCCAACCGCGTGCGGTCCTATTTTCAAAAAGGGACGGACCACTCCCCGAAACACACCGTCCTGGCCAGCCACATCGCAGACCTCGAAACGATCGTCACCCGTTCAGAACTCGAAGCGCTCATCCTCGAAAGTAATCTGATCAAACAGCATCGGCCCCGTTTCAATGTCGTATTACGGGACGACAAGCAATATCCCTATCTTCGGCTACCGATCAAAGAGGATTTCCCCCGCCTTTCCATTGTCCGCCGCGTACAGAAAGACGGCGCGCTCTACTATGGCCCCTACACGCCGGCAGGCGCCTTGCGGGAGACATTGAAGGTCATCAAGAAAGCCTTCCCTCTGGCTACCTGCACCATCGAGATCGACGGCAAGGCGGAGCGAGCCTGTATCGAATTCGAGATCAAACGGTGCATGGCGCCCTGTACCGGCAATCAATCGAAAGAGGACTACCAGCACATCGTCGCGCAGGTCCGCCAGTTCCTCGAAGGGCGCGACCATGAATTGCTGGACGACTTACGCACCCAGATGGAAGAGGCGGCGGAGGGTGAGAAATTCGAGGAGGCGGCGCGCTTGCGCGATCGGCTCTTCAGCATCGAACGCACGCTCGAAAAGCAACGCATCACCCAAACGACGACGACCGACCAAGACGTGATCGGCTTGGCGCGCCAAGGCTCGGCGGTCGATCTCCAGATCCTCTTCGTGCGTGGCGGGCTCCTGATCGGACGAAAAGACTTCTTTTGGCCCCATTCAGCAGACGCCGGCGACGAGGAACTCGTTCGATCCGCCATTGAACAGTTCTACAACAAAGACGGTCAGCCGCCCAAAGAGCTGTTGATCCCAACCGACCTCGACGACGTCACGGTGATCGAAGAGTGGCTCTCAGGCAAGCGTGGGAACGCCGTCCGCGTCGTGGCGCCTGAGCGGGGCGTGAAACACCAATTGCTCCTCCTGGCGGAAGAAAATGCCGGCGCCGCAGTCGCCAATCACCTCCGAGACGAAGAAATCGGACGGCAGGCCGTTGAAGAACTAAAGCGGCTTGTACGACTGGACATCGCGCCCCGGCGCATCGAAGGATTCGACATTTCGAACACCATGGGCAACCAGTCCGTCGCGTCCATGGTCGTATGGGAAGACGGCCAGATGAAGAAAGCCGACTACCGCCGGTTCAAAATCCAAACCGTGACCGGCGCCAACGATTTCGCCAGCATGCAGGAAGTCGTCACGCGCCGCTATGGAAACAGCGAGGATCTCGCGCGCCCGGATCTCATCCTCATCGATGGAGGATTAGGCCAGCTCGCCGCAGCCATGGAAGGGCTGAAACAGGTCGGCCATCAGGACCTGGCGATTATTGGATTGGCCAAAGCACGCGGCGAGAAAGACGAGCGAATTTTCCTGCCCGGACGAAAAAATCCCATAGTGCTTCGCGCGAACTCCCCGGCCACACATCTTGTGCAACGTATTCGCGACGAGGCCCATCGATTTGCGATCACCTTCCATCGCAAGCTGCGCGGCAAAGCCCTTATGACCTCACAACTGGATCAAGTGATCGGCATCGGCGAGATCAAACGGGCCCGCCTGCTCAAAAAATATGGCAGCCTGGCGAACATCGCTGCCGCCACAGACAACGAATTGACGGCAGCCGGCCTCGATGCCAAGACCGTCGCGGAGATGCGGAGGGCGCTCGCGAAAACTACTCCGTCGCGCAGTTGAATGCAGTCATTTCTCGTAGTTTGGGCGAGAGGCGCGGGGCCAGAGGCTCTGCGAGAAGACTCTGTGCCCACGCAGGATGCTCAAAAAGGCCGTTCAGCAAGGCCGCAGCGAGCGAAGAGGCGAGGCGTACGCTTCGGTACGTTGAGCCTCTGAGCGATGCGAGAACGATGGTGACGGACTTTTTCAGCATCCTGCAGCTAAAACATGAATTTGACGCTGACAGCCCCCAAATGGACATAGGCATGGTATGTCCCATCGACGGTAGGGTTAAGATTCCCGGCAACCGTCCGCGGCTCATAGAACCATTCTTGAAAGGCCACATCCAGTCCAATCGCTTTCGGCCAGAGCACGGACGCTCCTCCGCAAGGTACTAGCCCCAGAAACCGGCCCTGGCCTTTACACAAGAATCCGGCTCCCATGGACAGCGTGTTGGAAGGTAACGAAATGATCCCAGGGTTTAACGTCCTATCAGGAACGGGATCCTCAGTTCTCGTGTACCCTGATCGCAACGCCACATCCCAATGAGGCAACCACTCGGGGTTGAGC
>JBKJZK010000382.1:0-3150 GCA_046715215.1 Nitrospiraceae bacterium | reverse complement strand
TCCTATTTGAAGCAGACTCCCTATCGCCTCGATATCGCGGATCACGGAGCCATCGGGTTGGAGCTATTCAAGAACGGCTACTACGACCTAATCCTGATGGACATGCAGATGCCGGTGATGGACGGCTATGAGACCACACAAGCGATCCGGGCCTGGGAGCGGGAGCAGGACCTTCCCCCCACACAGGTGATTGCCTTGACCGCTCTGGCACTGAAAGAAGACGGGGTCAAGATTCTCGAGGCCGGCTGCAATGCCCATATGACCAAACCCATCAAGAAGCACACCCTCCTGGAAGTCCTCCAGGCTTGTAAAGGACGGCGTACCTCATGACCACGGGACCGAACAGACACGCCGAGAACGTCATCACCTTGTACATCGACCCAGGCCTTGAAGAGATCGTTCCAGGATTTCTAGAGAATCGTCGACGTGACGTGCAGACACTAGAAACCGCGTTGCAAGAAAATAATCTGGCACAGATTCATATCATCGGTCATCGCATGAAGGGGGACGGAGGAGGATACGGGTTCGACATCCTCAGTATGATAGGGGCCGCCTTGGAGCAAGCGGCGACACGAGAAGACCGGGATGCGATCCGACGACATACCGCCGAACTCATCGACTTTCTCGCCCGAGTCACCGTGGTGTATCGAAGATGAATACTAGCAGGATGCTGAAAAAGTACGCCAGCGGCGTTCTCGCTTCGCTCAGAAGCTCAACGTACCGAAGCGTACGCCTTCGCCTCTTCGCTCGCTGCGGCCCTGCTGTATGGCCCTTCTAAGCATCCTGCGGGGATGTTCTCCTCATGTCCCAGACGTATAGGCTATCGAAGTTCTACTCTGCCGAAAAAGTTTTCCCGCAGCCTGCTAGAGGAGTGTTTACGGTGCCATTAGTCCTGCCCCAATAATTAGGCGCCGGCGCGAGCAAGGAAGACGTATATGAAGGACAATCGCTTGGGGGGCTATCCGGGGCGGCACCAATGGGGAGAAGCTTCGCCTGCTGAGCCGCCGGGTCACACGAGGTGCGGTTTGGTGGAGGGCCGTCGCGGACGGACTTATTCAGGCCGACGATTCGGGTCCCACTGAGAGCGACGCAGGCTGAACTCAAGCGCGCCCATACCAAAACATTAGCCTGCCCTCAGGCTATTTCCTCTTCCGCCACTCCCAGGCTGCACGGGGTTTTGATCGGCCCATAGTCCACGCTTGGCTTGCCGCGCATACTCCTCGCGTGTGGAAGCGGTCATCATTCGTGGGGATGTGTGAGCGGGGGATGCTTGTCCAGAAAATCTCCTAACCGGCTGTGCTCGCTCTCGGGTACCTGAATAAATTGAACCCCAAAGTCTCTCCCTTTTACCCAACGCACCGCGGCAATAATAATTTCTGGTGATGGTGCCTGAAAAGGCAAGCAGAGTCTCAGTGAGAGATGGTCACCAGATTGGACGGAAAAAGCACTGGAAAGCTGTGCCCCAGTTCGAGAGAGATTGAGCATACTGGCGTGACCATATTCATGGTCTTGCACCAGAATAGCCATGCCGTCGAGTGGTACACGAGGGGACTGGCGTGCTTCCATGGGAGCCTCGCAGGGTGGTGTATTGTACGAAGGGGAGGATAAAAACGCAAATCGGGCGGCGTCTCGTCCACCCGCTACCTCTTTTGGAAGGCGGCCTGGAGTCGTAGGCCATCTTAGCCTGCATTATTCATGAAGGTTCATCGCAAAAGCGTGCAGACGCGAAGCAAGACGGGTACTCGGAGGCCGGGGACAGCAACCAAGAAGAAGGCTGCCAGTCCCCAACAGTACGTCGAAGGACTGACCGGCGAGCCTGCACGTCACAGCCGCGTATACGGATACCCTCCCTTTGGTAAGGCCTTGTTCCACGCGCGTCGGACACCTCCCAAGATTCGGTCTTGCCACGCTTCGGGACTCCACCGTGTTTCTCGACCAGTCGAAGTAGCCGCTCATGCCGACCCGTCATCGATTTCTTTTTCGCGTTGTTCATGCAAGAACCGGCGAAGTTGTTGGCCGAGCGCGGACGGACGCAGAAACCTGATCACTGAAGCCCACCCAGCGTCTGCGGGATGTTGAGCAGGAGATTGAACACATCATGACGGCGATAACTGGAGATTATGCGGGATCACTGCGACTCGTGGTAGGGCAAAATAAGCTTGGTGGAGGGCACCCACAACCCGACTTATTTAGGCCGACAATTCGGGTGCCGCTGCGAGCTACCAAGGTTGGTTGCGGGGGCTGAGTTACGCTCCTTTTTAATCCCCAAAACACTGAGGGTTTCCCTGCGGTGCGGTGATATCGGCTTAGGCGCCCGTGCCGTTGCCATTGACGCCCACTGGGTTCGCGGCCTTCTTCCACGCAAGCAGCTGCTTGGAAAGCCGAATTACCATATCTTGCACCGAGAGCCTCTCATCGGGAGAGAGGTCCGGCATCTCCAGCAGAACTTCGGACGCTGCAATATAGAGTGAGGATCTTTCCGACTTCTTCCAGATAGTATGCAACCAACTCTCGCTCTTGAGGCGTGAACGGGAGGACATCGTCTGTGGCAGCGGCGGAAATGAGATGCTCGGAGTAACGGAGGTATTCCAGGACTTCTTTCCGTAGGGAGGGCAATGGAAAGTCCGACATGGGCCCTCTCATCCGTGTCGGCGGTCGGTCCGTCCGTCGGGATAGCGTGCGCTATGTCAAGGTGGTGACTCAATCGGCTTTATGCCCTACGATTCGGGTGCGTTAAGAGCGATCCGGTGATACGCGTTATTTCGTTAGGAATGGGCACCGTCCGGTGATCCCGTACGACCATGGACTTACTTTAAGGGAAGCGTGAAGCTGAATCTGCTTCCCTTTCCCTTTGAAGTAACCCAGATGCGCCCCTTATGGGACTCAACGATCCACTTGGCAATAAAAAGACCGAGGCCGAGGCCATGATGGTCGGCGATTTTGAGCTGCGAGAACCGTTCAAAAATTTGCCTCTGCGCCTGTTCGGGAATCCCCGGCCCCGTGTCGGTTACCGAAATTACAACCTGAGTCTCCTGGTTCCGTGCCGACACCTCAATGGTACCTCCATTGGGGGTGAACTTCAGTGAATTTCCGATCAAGTTGGACAAGACTTGAAGAATTCTGTCGCGATCTACGTCAGCGAATATTGGC
>JBKJZK010000381.1:0-1634 GCA_046715215.1 Nitrospiraceae bacterium | reverse complement strand
GTGTAGAACACTTCGAACTTCAGACCTCGATTCCTCGTCCGTCGCGCGCGCTTCGGTTCTTGTTCCCACTCTGATATAGCCGCATAATGTGGGCAAAGGAGAACGGCATGGCATTGTCCGGTCATGTGGTGGGCTTGCTCAAAGAGTACATGCAGGATCTGGTCGAGCAGGCGAAGCAGGAGACGGCGGCCCATGCCTCCTTTGGCTTTTCCGTAACGCCCTATCGGGCGGATCAGGCGCTGTCCGATTTGTTGGCCATTCTGGACGATCGCATTGAATCCGAAGGGGTGCAAGTTGGATTGCCGGACGGGTTTCTCCACCAGATGTGGGGGCTCTGCAACGACGCCAGCGCCCAGGTGAAGGACCGCGTGTGGTTGGATATGAACAGCAGCGACCAGCCGCCGTCGAAGGCCAGGGTTCGAGAGTTGACCTATCGCGCGCTGCTGGCCGTTATCGAAACCTCAGGCTAGCAGGTTGCGGAGAAACTATTTTGCTGGGCTAAAGTTTCGACGGTTTGTACATGTGGCACAACAGGAGAAAAATCCTGCAGGATGCTCAAAAAGGCCGTCCAGCAAGGCCGCAGCGAGCGAGAGGCAAGGCGTACGCTTCGGTACGTTGAGTCTCTGAGCGAACCGAGAACGAAGCTGGCGGACTTTTTCAGCATCCTGCTAGAGTTTCCCTGCCAGCCAATAGACCACCATACCAGCCACTTCCTCCACTGCTTTCCGAGTGTGTAGTAATGCGACTTCGTTCGGCAAGTAATCAAACGGGTCAATGTCGTCCCAGCTCTCTCGTGGCAGGTTCCGTGAGATATAATCGCAGGGGGCCGGCGTGACGCGGAAGCCCTGCTTCGTGAACACAGGGACGGCGCGCGGCAGATGGCTGGCTGAACTCACGAGGAGAATTGACGCGGGTCCGAGCAGCCGTTTAGTCCCCGTCGCGTTCTCATAGGTGTTTCGGGCTTCTGTATCGATCATCGTGGCGGACTCGGGAACGCCGAGGCGAACCGCCCATCGTTTCATTGCGATCGCTATTGGGGGGCCCATGCCGAAGATCCGGTCGTTTCCCCCTGTCAGCACCAACGTCGGGGCATAGCCCTGTTGGTAGAGGTCCACGCCGCAGGTGGTTCGATTTTTGGAATAGGAATCCGGCTCAACGGCCGGTCGAAGCGAGCCTTTCTCGTCGATGCCTCCCCCCAATACGACGATCGCATCAAAGCGATCGGACGGCGTCAGCTGTGGGGGGTGGTACCAGGATTCGAGCGAGCCGATCAGCGGGATGGCGATCAACGGACTGGATAGCGTCACGAGGAGAAGGAGGGAGGCCATGATGAGCAGACGGACCCACCGCAGGCGTTTTGGCGAGAACGGGAAGAGGGCCAAGACCGCCGCCGCGCTGAGAAGCAGCACCACCCACGTCAGTGGATGGAGGCCGTACTTGACGAACTTATACAGACCAAAGAAGAATGGAGTCAGTTCCATCGGCAGACCTCAATCGAACACGAGGCATTGCCGACAGCATACACGGAGTGACCCGAATGACCAAGCAGAAGAAGGTGATGCGATGACACACGGACGCCGCTATTGGCTGATGAAATCGGAACCACGCGTTTTTTCGATCGAGGATCTTGCACA
>JBKJZK010000380.1:0-2231 GCA_046715215.1 Nitrospiraceae bacterium | reverse complement strand
CTTTCTCCACGGCCTCCGTGGCCAGCCGGATCCATTCTCGCTGCTGGGCATAACTGGCTGACCTGAAATCTTCGTCGTTCTCGAGGCCACCGTGTTCCCACCCATGCGTGCCGAGTTCGTGCCCTCGCAGCCGACAATCTCTGATCAGATCCGCATAGGTTTCCGCGAATCGCCCGGCAACAAAAATCGTGGCTTTGAGCTTCCGTCGATCACAGAAATCCAGCAAGCCTTCCAGCCCGACCTCGGATCCGGGGACCCAGTCCACATCGATGGTGAAGTGCCATGGCAGGGCAGAGGGAACTTGTGCTGCAGTCCAGCGCGTATGTTGCTTTTCCAGCTCCTCAATCTTCTTTTGCATCTCGGTCTTCACGTTGTCTGACGATGTGCTCGCCTGCGCCATCAGTTTGTCGATCTTGGCTCGCCTCTCGTCCGGCTCAGCCCGCACCTGTGTAGTGAAGGTCTCCTGTTTCTATACCATGTATTCCTTGGCCATGTCGGTGGCCTCCTGTGGCTCCTTCCTGACGTCCTCAGCGGTGACCGTACATGTGTGCCGGACACCACGCCGGCAGACGAGCAGGAGTTCGTCCATGTTCGCGACGTCAATCAGGCCAGGCCCCCAGGCGAGGCGCCTCTGCAGAAACAGCCCGAGGGGGAGAAAGAGCCCGTTGTACCAGCGCATCGCCTGTACCCGATGGTGAGCCAGGCCCCACACGGCGAAGTCGAGGAGCCAGCCGTTCCGGGGCTGCATGCCAAAGCCCGCGCTCTGTTCTAGCATGAAGGAATGCTCTCCGAGGATGGCCAGGAGATCGTCGGGGTCGTAGCGTCGAACGTGCCCCACGATGACATCGAAGGCGCTCCAGCGCGCTGGATGAAGGGGCACCGAGAAGATGACCGTCGCATCGTCTTTCGCGACCCGACCGAGCTCTCGGAAGGACTGCCGATCGTTCTCGATGTGCTCGACGATGTCGAAGGCGCAGATCAGGTCAAAGCTGCAGTCGGGGAATGGTAGAGCGGTAATTTCTCCGAGCATCGCGAGACCGCCGCGGGCCTTCAGGCGGGAGAGAGCCGGCCGGCTGATGTCGACGAAGGACGTATTAGCAATGGGGAGTCTCGGACGAAGGCCCGGGCCGATTTCGAGTCGCGCCGGTGCCGAGGCTGCGAGCGCGGAGAGCAGCGGCCAGGTGTTGAAGCGCTGTGGCGGAACCACGTAACTCGTCGACCAGAGTGCGTCGTAGAAGCGTCGATTGGCGTCAACGAAGTCAGGGACCGCGATTCCCGCAATCCCATCCCGACCGAAATTACGCTCTCCTGAAGCTATCCGGTTCATGCTGGGATACCACAGGTTGTCGGAGACGAACGCGGGTCGGCGCCACCGTTTGGCTCACGTCCATGGTCTTTTCTTGAGCCAGGATGCCCTCGACCTCCAGCAATAACTCCTTGCGGCACATCTCTCCTTGAAGGTACAGAACCTGAGTATGGGGAGGCAGTTGCTCCTTGATGATCTCGCGAACCGTCGCGAAGTGTTCCGGGTGTCGAATATAAATCTTGAAGAGGGCCCTCCCATACCACTGTCCGCGAGTGATTCCGTGGAACTGCTCAGAATGTGCGATCAATGCATTCAGGTTGTGGATGATTTCTAGGGTCTGTTTATGCGGTGCGCCGACGTGCTCACTCACATGACCGACCACGCTCGCCGTGCCGGCGATGAGCAGGTGGGACCCGGAGATGGAGTGCCGTAGGGTGGCTCTTGCGAACGACGGGCTGCGCGGACCATAGATACGAGGATACTCGTACGCGCGCACCTGCCGTGGATTTTCGAGATGCGTTCCAGGCTGCCTAGCCGCCAGGAAATTGATTTTCAGCGGGCCAGACCTCGTCCCAACGGCAGTCGCCGCAGGCAGGGATCGAGGGAAGTCCGAAAGGCCCTCGGCCAGGGCGTGGTGTCGGCCGGCGCAAAAGCGCTGGTAACGTTCCAGCCCGTCGGATTCCCGGTTGATGTGGGGGAAGTAATTCCACACCCGCAATAGATGAGGGTAGCCCAGGGCACGAGCCTGGACGAGCAGGCGTCGATAGGCGTTGTAGGTCACGAGATCCAGCAGCGTGCCTGGGCTTTCTTCCAATTGCAACACGCCAAATAGCACCTCATCGTTCATGGCGCAGTGGATTCCCGCTGCCTGGCGATAGGTGACCGGCATGGTGCTTGTCCACACCTCGGCCAATGGAGGCCCGCT
>JBKJZK010000379.1:0-3115 GCA_046715215.1 Nitrospiraceae bacterium | reverse complement strand
CAGCAGCGTTCTCGCATCGTTCAGACCCTCAACGGAGACCCGGCCGCCTCACCACTCGGCGGCGCGCACAGACTTGGTGCTCCTTATTCGTCGCACCGTGCGCCCCAGAGGGTACGCTTTCGGCTCTAAACTCGCTGCGACCTTGCTGGACGGCCTTTTTGAGCATCCTTCGGCAGTATTCTCCTGTTGTGGCACACGTGCAGACAATAGAAACTCTAACGTGACAACATAATTTTCCGCAACCTGTTAATCCAGATGAGACTTGACGACGTCGACAAGATGCTTGGCCACTTCACGAATCTGGTCATCGCACTCACCCTCGACCATCACCCGCAAGAGCGGTTCGGTCCCGGAGTAGCGCACCAACACGCGTCCACTGCCGTTGAGACGCTGTTCGCTTTCATGGATCGCGCGTTGTAGTTCGGGGACTGTGTCGAGGTTCGGCTTCTTCGTCACGTTCACGTTGAGCAATACTTGTGGCACCGCCGTCATGGCTTGGGCCAGCTCGGACAAGGGCTTCTCCGTGCGCTTCATCAGCGATAAGACTTGCAACGCCGAGATCAACCCATCCCCGGTCGTATTATGGTCCAGGAAAATGAAATGGCCCGACTGCTCCCCGCCAAAGTTATACCCCTCGGCCGACATCCGTTCGAGCAGATATCTGTCACCGACAGCAGTTCGCGCGAAGGCGATACCGGCTTTCGTCATGGCAAGTTCCAATCCGAAGTTGCTCATGACGGTCCCCACCACCGTCTGCTTCGCCAATCGCCCCTGGCGATGAAGATCGAGCGCCAACATCGCCATAATATGATCGCCGTCCACGACGCGTCCCTGTTCGCAGACGAAGATGGCGCGATCAGCATCCCCGTCCAGAGCCACTCCGAGATGCGCCCCCTGCTCACGGACCGCCTTCTGCAGCAGTTCGGGATGCACCGCGCCACAACCGGCATTGATATTCATCCCGTCCGGGTTATTGCCGATCACTTCAACCTTCGCCCCGAGTTCGCGCAACACCGTTGGCGCAGCCTTGTAGGCTGCGCCATTGGCACAATCGACCACTACCTTGATCTCTTGGAAGTCCAACTCCTTCGGGAGAGACCGCTTGACGAACTCGATATAACGCCCCTCGGCATCGTCAATTCGATAGGCTTTCCCAATGGCATCAGCCGTTGGCCGCAGATGGGCAATCTCGTTCGAGACGATGAGCCCCTCAATACGAGCTTCCATTTCATCGGGCAGTTTGAACCCATCGTTAGAAAAAAACTTGATGCCGTTATCCTGGTAGGGATTGTGCGAGGCCGAGATCATCACGCCCGCATCGGCACGGAGGCTCCTCGTCAAGAATGCAATCGCCGGCGTCGGCATCGGACCGACCAGCAACACATCGACACCCATCGAACAAATCCCGGAGGTCAACGCTGATTCCAACATATAACCGGAAATGCGGGTGTCCTTGCCGATCACGATCTGATGGCGTCCGGATCGGCGCATAAACAAATGTGCCGCGGCTCGCCCCAACTGCATCGCTATTTCGCTGGTCATTGGATCGAGGTTGGCGACCCCGCGGACCCCATCGGTACCGAACAATTTACGCATGTTGTGCTTTCATAGATGCAATCGTCTGTTGACTAATCGCCGCTGTCACCTGGACCACATCCTTCATGGCCCTCACGTCGTGGACACGAAGGATTCCAGCTCCACGCTCCACTGCCATCGCCACCGCCGCCGCCGTACCCCACTGACGTTCCTGAATCGGACGGCCCACTAGCTGCCCAAGGAACGCCTTCTGTGAGACACCGACCAGCAATGGACACTCAAACTGCGCGAAACAGCGCAATTGGGCTAACAGCCTAAGGTTGTGTACCAGAAGCTTACCAAATCCGATACCTGGATCAAGAATGATTTGTCTTCGTACAATGCCGTGAGCCATCGCGAAACGGATTCGTTCCTCAAAAAAATCGGAGATCTCGCCAACCACATCGTCGTAGCAGGGGGCCTGCTGCATCGTATGCGGCGTACCGTGCATGTGCATCAGGACGATTCCGGCTCCCGTTCGGGCGACCACATCGACCATGGCGGGGTCGCCTCGTAAAGCCGAGACATCGTTCACGAGAACCGCCCCCGCGTCGAGGGCCGCGCGTGCAACAGCAGCCTTTGAGGTATCGATTGAGATTGGAACGGCGACGGCTTTTGCAACTGCGGTCACAACGGGAATCGCACGACGACGCTCTTCGGCCTCGTCCACGACATTGGCACCGGGACGCGTCGACTCTGCGCCGACATCCAACAGATCCGCCCCTTCTTCTACTAACCGAACGGCATGGGCCACAGCGGCTTCTGCATCCAAATAGCGGCCACCGTCGAAGAACGAATCCGGCGTCACATTCACGACGCCCATAACTAACGGTCGGTCGGGGAATTCGATCAGCCGATCTTTCGCCTGTCGTGTCAATGTCTTCGATTCTAACACCAAACGACGGTGCCTCCTCCTAACAAGATGCTGAAAAAGTCCGTCAGCGCGGAAAGGTTAAGGCTCAGGTTGAGTCTAGGGTGAAGAACGTCAGGTCTTCGCTCAACCTTGACCTCAGCCTTGAACTCGACGGCTATCACGCGTAACACAATAGGATACACGTCACAACACACCACTCGCGAGAAGGACTCCCTTCTCGCCTATCGTCTTTCAGATGTACTGCCCCGGGACTCCAATGCCCTGAAATGGTGTCCCGGGATCAGCGTGCAGAACTTAGGCAGGAACCGCTTGGGGTGTGGACTGCATGAGAATGTTATCGATATCGGCCCCGTCGAGCACTTCTTTCTCCAAGAGTGCTTCCGCCAAACGCTTCAGACTGGCCATATTTTCCGTGAGGAGCCGCTTTGCCCGCTCGTAGTTTTCCGTGACAAGCCGCTTGACTTCCTGGTCGATCTCCATGGCTATTTGTTCGCTGAAGTCGCGCTGGCTCCCGAGCTCTCGCCCAAGAAAAACCTGTTCGTTTTGCTTGCCGAAGGTCAGGGGGCCCATCTTTTCGCTCATGCCCCATTCACAGACCATCTTCCTTGCGAGATCCGTCGCCCGCTCGAGATCGTTTCCCGCTCCGGTCGTCATCTCCTTCAAGAC
>JBKJZK010000378.1:0-3148 GCA_046715215.1 Nitrospiraceae bacterium | reverse complement strand
CAATCAACGGGAGCGTGGACAAATGGTGCAGGATATTCTGCACGAGGTCAGCGGACTGGGTCCCTTGGAGCCGTTGCTGAAAGATGACACGATCAACGACATCTTGGTGAATACACATAAGCAAGTCTATGTCGAGCGCTATGGGAAGCTGGAGCGAACGGCTGTCCGGTTCCGAGACGAGGCGCATCTCCGTAGAATCATCGAACGCATTGTGGCGCGGATGGGCCGCCGGGTCGATGAATCGTCTCCCATGGTGGATGCCCGGTTGGCGGATGGGTCACGCGTGAATGCTATTATTCCCCCCTGTGCCTTGGATGGCGCCTGCCTGTCGATCAGGAAATTCAGCAAGGATCCGCTGCAAGTCTCCGACTTGGTCGAGAAGCGCTCGCTCACCTCTGAAATTGCCGAACTGTTAAGAGGAATCGTCCGGGCGCGACTCAATGTGCTGATCTCCGGCGGAACCGGATGCGGGAAAACCACGATTCTGAACATTCTGTCCGGGTTTATCCCGGCGACTGAGCGCATCGTGACGATCGAGGATGCTGCTGAGCTTCAACTACGGCAGGATCATGTGGTGCGGTTAGAGACCAGGCCGGCCAATATCGAAGGCAAGGGAGAAATCGGCCAGCGAGACCTCGTGAAGAACGCGCTCCGCATGAGGCCTGATCGTATCGTCGTGGGCGAAGTGCGAGGCGCAGAAACGCTGGACATGCTGCAGGCGATGAATACGGGCCATGATGGCTCGCTCACGACCGTTCACGCCAACTCCGCCCGCGACGCCTTGACCAGGATCGAGACGATGGTGGCCATGGCGGGCTTCGATTTGCCGAGCAAGGCGCTTCGGTACTACATTTCGTCCGCGCTGGACGTGATTGTGCAGTTGTCGCGCCTGTCTGATGGCTCCCGAAAAGTGGTGAGCGTGCAGGAAGT
This sequence comes from Nitrospiraceae bacterium, assembly GCA_046715215.1. Classification (GTDB taxonomy): domain Bacteria; phylum Nitrospirota; class Nitrospiria; order Nitrospirales; family Nitrospiraceae; genus Palsa-1315. The sequence goes on along the minus strand of JBKJZK010000378.1, from coordinate 2,218 downwards.
GAATGGCATGGAAGGCGATGTGGTGACGATGCAGGAAATCTTTAAATTCGAGCAGACCGGCGTCGATCAGAACGGGAAAGTCAAAGGGCGATTTCGAGCGACCGGCATTCGGCCGAAATTCGCCGAGAAGTTTCAGGCTATGGGCATTCAACTCCCCAATGAACTGTTCGATGCGGCTAAGGTGTATGAATGCTGACCCCGTTGATCGCCTTCGGCATCTTTATCACGGTCATCCTCCTATTCGAGGGACTCTACTACTTTGTTCGTTCCAGGTCACGGGGGGCCCGCGATGAGCAGCGCGTGAAGGAGCGGTTGCAAAGCTGGACTGAACGGCCGGATCTGAATAAAACATCAAACCTCGTTGTGAAGGAGTCCTATAGTGAGATCCCGTGGCTCAACACGCTGCTGGCAAAGCTGAAGGAGCGGCACTATGTATCCAAACTTGCAAAGGTCCACGATCAGGCGAAGGCTCCCTACTCGCTTGCTGTCTATCTGCTGGCCTCGGCTTTGCTGGCCGTTCTAGGGGGATTGTTGGGAAGCAGAGTGATCTTTGGCCAACCGGTCATCATGCTTGGCTGCGCCGGAACCGGAATGTTCGTGCCTTGGGGGCATCTCTATTATAGAAAGTGGCATCGGATTGGCCAGATTCATCGACAACTTCCGGATGCCCTTGAGCTGATAGGAAGGGCGCTTCGCGCCGGACATGCGCTGTTCGTCGGCATGAAGATGGTCGGTGGCGAGATGCGGGACCCCATCGCTGGTGAATTCCAGCGAGGGTTCGACGAAATCTCCATGGGGGTCTCCGTGCCGGAATCTCTGAGCCATATGGCCGACCGTGTTGAATTGATGGAGGTGAAGTTCTTCGTCACCTCCGTGAACATTCAACGTGAAACGGGTGGTAATTTGGCGGAGATCATCGACTCGCTGGGCCGGTTGATCAGGAAACGCTTCGAGTTGAAGAAGAAGATTCAAGCCTTATCTGCCGAAGGGCGTATTTCAGCCATCGTCTTGATGTCGTTGCCGTTTGGTATGGCGTTGGTTCTCCATCTCGTGAGTCCGGAGTACTTGACGCCGCTCTTTACCGATCCCATGGGTCAGACGATGGTCGGCGCCGCAGTAACGATGATGATTCTCGGCGCCATCGTGATGAAGCGGATGATTGCCATCAAGGTATAACGAAGGACACTCGACATGGATATCACTTGGATTATCAGTCTCCTGATCTTCATGATGGTGCTGTTGGGCAGTATGGGCCTGTACCTTGTCATGGGATCCCGGGCGACTATGAACGTCATCAAACGCCGTGCTGAAGGTCAGTTTGGCGTTGCCGCTTCTGACAACGAATCCATTGGCCTGAGCCTCAAAGGCAAACTTCATTCTTTGCTCACGCGTCTCGGAGAGGCGAACAAGCCATCCAATGAATCGGAAGTCTCGGCCATCCGGGAAGCCCTCGTGACTGCCGGCTACCGGCATGCCCAAGCTCCGATCTTGTTCATGGGCGCCAAGCTCTTCTCAGGCATCCTCGCTCTGGCGCTCGCGATACTTCTTCCGATGAAGCTCCTGGGGTTCCCAACGGTGCCTGTGCAGTTAGTGCTCTATGTCGGCGCTGCCTCAGCGGGATATTTTTTCCCGATGTTGTGGCTTCGCCATATGATCAACCGGCGAAAAGAAAAACTTCTGGAAGCCTTTCCTGACGCATTGGACCTCATGGTCGTGTGCGTCGAGGCCGGGTTGGGATTGGATGCGGCGATCAGCCGTGTGAGCGGCGAAATCCATTTTGCGCATAGGGAATTGTCGGAAGAGTTCAATCTGGTATCGCTCGAACTGCGCACCGGCTTGTCACGTGCCGAGGCGCTCAAGAATCTGAGTCGTCGAATTGACCTGGAAGAGATCAGCAGCCTCGTCGCCTTGTTGGTCCAGACGGACAAGTTTGGAACGAGCGTAGGACAATCTTTGCGCGTCCATTCGGATGCGATGCGGGTCAACCGGCAACTCCGGGCAGAGGAGTTAGCGGCCAAGCTACCGGTAAAAATGCTCTTTCCCTTGGTATTTTTCATCTTCCCAAGTTTGTTCGTAGTCGTCGTCGGACCTGCGGCGATAAAGATTGCCAGGACTCTATTGCCCTCGCTGGGAGCCCACTAACAGCTAAGTTGAACCCTTGCCATTGAACCATTCTCAACTCAACAGCGCGATGAGGTTGCTCGAATCTCGTGCGTTG
>JBKJZK010000377.1:0-4868 GCA_046715215.1 Nitrospiraceae bacterium | reverse complement strand
TACGCACGGAACCGGATCGAATGGCCAATGCCTTCACTTTAGGCCCACGGGTGATGATTTCGCAGGAGGGATTACGGGCGGCAGAGCTGATCAAGCCCGGAAGCCGGGTGCGAGAACGGTATCTCGTGAAGATGCCCTCCGATATACCGCTGGAGCCGCTGCGTTCCGAGCTGCGCTATCGGCTGACGGCAGATTCCGCGCGCGTATCCAGCTATCGCACGGCCCAGTCACAGTTGAGGCAATTTCTCGAACAACTCTCCCGTTATCTCGGGCTGATCGGTCTCACCGCGCTGTTCATCGGTGGACTGGGGGTCGGGACCTCGATTCATGCGTTCTTGCGGGACAAGATGCGGACGATCGCGATTTTAAAAGCGGTCGGCGCGGATTCGGCCACGGTGGTCTCGACGTATGTGGTGCAAGCGATCTTCTTGGGATGTGTCGGGAGCCTCGCTGGGATCTTGTTGGGGATTGCGCTCCAACGAGGGCTGCCTCCCCTCATGGCAGCTCTATTTGTATCCGATCTCCTCGAGCAATTAGGCGTTTCCTCGGAATTGTCGTGGTCCTCGATCTGGCCCTTGCTGAAAGGGGCGGCGCTGGGCCTGTTATCGACACTGCTATTTACCCTATGGCCCCTGTTGAAGATTCGAGACATTCACCCAGGTGCGATCTTCCGGCGCGATGCCGAACAGACGATGGTCGGACAAGAAACTCTTCCGTCACGATGGTGGGTGACATGGGGACTGGCCGATCGATGGAATGTCGGCACGGCCGGGGGTATCATCCTCGGGCTCTGCGCACTCTCGGTCTGGCAAGCCGGTTCGTGGTCGATCGGCTTCCTGTTTCTCGGTGCGTTGTCCCTCGCCATCACGATCCTCTTTGTCTGTGCGCGGGTGTTCGTGCGGGGGCTGGCCTGGGTGCCGATGCCTCGCGTCTTGAGCCTTCGCTATGCCCTGGGCAATGTCGTGCGGCCGGGGAGTCAGGCGACGGGGATCATGGTTGCCATCGGCATCGGTGTGATGGTGATTGTCACAGTGTCGTTGGTGGAACAGGCGTTGCTCCACCAGATACAGGAGAATCGTCCGGCGGATACGCCGACCTTTTTCTTTATCGACATTCAGCCTGATCAAGCGCAGGAGTTTGTGTCGTTGGTTGATCGACAGACGGGCCGAGCGCGTCCGGAGCTCATGCCTCTGGTGCGTTCGCGGCTCCATGCGATTGATGGACATGTCGTCACGGCAGAAGAGGGAGTGGAGAAAAACGACAAGCGCACGGAGGGGAAAGAGGCGCGGGGAAAACAGTGGTATTTCACCCGGGAGTATGTGCTGACCTTCCTCGACCAGCTACCGAAAGACAATCAGCTGGTGAAAGGGGAATGGTGGAAGCCTGGACAGGTCTTCTCGACCCCGCAGGTTTCAGTGGAAGAAGAGGCTGCCACGCATTTAGGGCTCGCGATCGGCTCGATCGTGGAGTTCGACATTCAGGGGGCCACGGTGTCGGCGGAGGTGAGCAGTATTCGCAAAGTCGAGTGGGGAAATTTCTCGACGAACTTCTACATGATTTTGTCCCCAGGCGCAATTGAAGGGGCGCCGTTTACCTATGTGGCGACGGTGCGGGTCTCGCCAGAGCAAGAGGTGCCGTTGCAGCAGGCGGTCGTCGCCTCATTCCCGAACATCAGCGCGATCCATATCGGCGACGTGCTCGATGGATTCGCCCGCGTTCTCGATCGTCTCTCGCTGGCGATCAGGGCGGTGGCGTTATTTTGTGTTGTTGCCGGCGGGTTGGTCATGGCAGCGGCACTCGCAGCGACACGCTACCGGCGGCTCTACGAATCGGTCATTCTAAAGGCGCTAGGGGCCACCCGTAGCCTGATTGCACGCGCCTTTGCCATGGAGTATGTTCTGCTGGGCGCCGTCGCCGGGTTGATCGGACTGACCCTCGGAAGTATCTTGTCATGGGCCGTGTTGCGATATGTGTTCGAGCTTCCCTGGAGCATACACCCACAGGTACTTGGCATCGGCCTCCTCCTCACAATGTTGTTGACGCTGATCGTAGGCTTTGGGAGCACCTACCGGATTCTCGGCCAACGGCCGCTGGCCGTGCTGCGGCACGAGTAAGCGCTGCAACCAGCAGGATGCTGAAAAAGCCCGCCAGCATCGTTTTCGCATCGTTCAGATCCTCAACGTACCCCAGAGGGTACGCCTCCGGTCATCACTCGCTGCGGCCTGCTGAACGGCCTTTTTGAGCATCCTGCATGATGTACGCTTGTTGTCTCAGACGTACAGGCCAATTAATTCCGGTATGTCCACAGCGCTCTGCACAGACTGCTAGGTCAGTTGCCTCTTTGCTCGGCCAGCGCATACGTTCCTGCCACATCTGAGAGTCTGGCCGGAGCACATCAATTGGGAATGATCTTGAACAGGCCGCCTCCTTGGGTCATTACGTAGAGCTCGCCCGCAGCATCTTCACCGTAGCTCGTCACAGAACTGCCCGGCGGACTGAGTAACGGCCATTCTGTCTGCTCTGTGGGTTGACCATTTTGATAGCGGAAACTCCTCACAAATCCCGCGCAAAAATCTGCATAGAAGTAAGTGCCTTGCAGCGCCGGCATGGCGGACCCTCGGTACACATACCCGCCTATCACTGAACAAGCTCCATTGAGGTGCGAATAATCGAGCACCGGCAACGTAAGACCGCCAGGGTTGCAATTGCTGGCGGGGTTGAAACAGAGAGTTCCTTCCATCAATCGCCAGCCATAATTCAGCCCTCGTCCAGCATTCGGCGCGAGCGAGACATTGATTTCTTCTCGTGCTCCTTCTCCAACATCCCCGATGTACAGATCATGCGTCTGCCGATCGAACGAAAACCGCCAGGGGTTTCGAAGCCCCAGACTCCAGACTTCAGGCGCGCCTCCTGTCGCAAAAGGGTTGGGAGCGTTATTGGCACAGGGCCCACCTTGGATGGGGTCGATGCGCAATAGTTTCCCAAGTCGTGTGTCCTGATTTTGGCCGTTGTCGCTCGGATCGCCGACGCCGGCATACAGACACCCATCTGGCCCAAACGCCAGCATGCCGCCGTTGTGATTCGAGAAGGTCGGGTGTGCCACCGTGAGAAGCGGCGTGGCCGAAGATGAATCGGCAAGGTTTGCGTCTGTAGCATCTCTCAGGTAACGAGCGATGACAATGTCACCGGCGGTATTCGTATAAAAGACGTAGAACTGGTGATTGGCTGCGTATTGGGGATCGAATGCCATCCCGAGCAGCCCGCGCTCCCCCCCTGTTGACAGGAGGCTAGTGATATCAAGGAAAGGGATTGTGAGGAGTGACCCACTAACGACATCGAAGATTCTGATCAACCCTCCCTGCTGGACGATGAAGAGACGGGTGGAATCACCGGAAGGCGCGGTCATGAAGACTGGTGAACTGAGACTTGTACTGATCGGTTGAAGCCGCGGTAGCGCGCCTGGCTCGGACCCGCCGTCGGAGCACCCGATCAGGAATCCTGTGCCGACAAGGATCAAACCAGCCATTAACAGGCGCCGAATCGGTACCATCATCCCTCCCGCGTGATGGTAGGCTGTACGCCCTCAGCCTACCATAGAGTGCTGAATCGCCTCAAATCGCCCCTGTGCACGGGTAGGGCGATGGAAGGATCTAGGAAAGGTATGGCTTGTCCGGCTCATGCCCGTCCTGTTCACCGTTCAATGTTGAATTGGTGAGCCTCATTATATTCAACATTCATCATTCAACATTGAGCATTCAGGATGCGCGAGTGTGGGCTCCCTCCTTGCCAATAACGCTCTATCGGTCTCTATCCAGGTATGTGCGCAAGGCGCGGCTGTCCCGCTCTCGGACCGTGACGGCAATTCTCAATTGTTCGAAATATTGATCCAGCGTTTTTCCGCCGAGGTCGATGTTTCGAGTGGTAAAAAAGTCCCGCACGTCTCGTTCGAGTTCAGGTGTGGCGAGGCTGACGATCCCGCCGCACATGCGGCGCAGCCCTTGCTTGGGGAACATTTGGTCCATCTTCTCCCAATTCGTTTTCACAAAGTCCCAGGCCAATTCTCTTCCATAGACATTGCCCAGGATGGCGCTGACGAGAAACGGCGCGTCTTGTGTACGGATTTCTCCGCTGATGGTTCGGGCGAGCGTGCGTTCGAGCAATGCCTTGGGCTGGAATGCTGCGAGCGAGAAGAGATAGCGCCGTTCTTCTTGCGGTGTGGCGGCGGTGCGGAATCGTTCGTTAAATTCGTCGTACCTGGTTGCGCCGCCCGTATGCGCGAGAATCGCGACGAGAGAGGGCACAACATTGGGGTCAACGGCTGTCGCGTCGTTGCGGTAAGCCCGGTACAGCTCGGCTGCGCGGCGTTGGATGGCAAGATCATTGCCGAGTTTACCCTGTGCGCCGATGAGTTCACCCCGGAGTTGTTTCGTCAGCTCGCTCTCGCCGCTGCGGGGGACCCAACCCAAGTCTGCAACAGCCGGGCCGATCCGACCGCGTACGAACGCTTCGAGCGACGGCTGATCCTCCGCGGTGATGATCCGGTTCAGGAAGGAGAAGGAGTCGAGTAGCACAGCCCAGACATTCTTGTCCTGCTCCGTAGCGAAGCGGGCTGTCAGGTCAAGATAGTCCGTGAGGGGCATGTGTCCGGCGATGGTGGGGGCCCAGGCGTCGTTGATGAGGTTGAACCGCTCGGTGACGGCGAGTCGATCGATTCCGAGGTTCAGGAGCCGATCGAGCAGGTCTGGTGCATAGCGCACCCGATAGAAGCCATGGCCTCCCTCGTTGATCAGTACTGACTCCCAATCGTGAGGGAGCGGGACTGTCGTGTCCTTCTCCGTCAGCAACATGCGCGAAGTATTGGTCTTGCC
>JBKJZK010000376.1:0-2453 GCA_046715215.1 Nitrospiraceae bacterium | reverse complement strand
GGCCATCGACCCGGCAAAAGTTTGGAGCGGCGTGCGTAACACGGGTTGATATCCCGTTGGGGACACCGACTACCACGGAGCGGGTATCCTGGGTGGAATTGAGGGGGGCCAGCGTCTCGGGCAACAGCAGTAGGTAGCTGCCAGTTTCGGTCACACGATACTCGGTTGAGAATCAGTTGCGTGAATTGCGAGCCGTCGCTAAGCGGCATGGCTGGGACATTGTCGGGGAGTACAGCGACCGAGGGATCAGCGGAACAAAAGGTAAAGACCAGCGGCCAGCCTTCAAGGCTGTCAGGCTGTGGCGAGAAAGGAGGTTGATCTTGTGGCTGCCTGGTCGGTCGATCGCCTGAGTCGATCGCTGCTCGACCTGGTGAATTCCTGGGCAAGCTTCACGCCAAGCACGTAAACCTCTATCTGCACCAGCAGGGCTTAGATACGGGCACACCAGCGGGGAAGGCGATGTTCCGCATGATGGGTGTCTTTGCGGAGTTTGAACGGGAAATGATTGTGGAGCGCGTCAAGGCTGGTCTGAAACGCGCCAGGGAAGAATACACGGATCAAGTGTGGTTGTTCCCGGAAGGGTTCCTGCATTACGTGCGCCATCATGCGGTGAAGCCGCCGCCTGATTTCCTTGAACACATGCGCAAGATGAACTTCAGGGTGCCATAACCAGACGATCTCTTGAGTCCAGATTCGCTAGTGTCTCTGCCAGCGCCTGCACCGTCAATGGCGCATTCCCCTCGCTACGATTATTCACCAGCACATACATGCGCCGACCTTCATCGACCCCTCGCCTCATGGATTTTCCCAAAGGCGCAGGCCATGAATTGCTTGTCCTCTAAATCTCTGCGCGAGGCCGATAGAGGCGCACCAGATACATTCGCATGCGCCACTTCCGGCGTAGCTCTGCCTGCCCTTCTTGAATTGATCCGCCAGCTGCTGCTCAGGCTGGCCGAAAGACCTGTCCTAAGGTCAACTACCCCTGCTGGAAACCTAGGATCTCCCCTAGTTTCCGGAACCTATTGCCATGATTAAGATAAGCAGCGTGAACGAGAACGGTGGGAGCCCGTCAAATGACCAACCAAGGATTGATCCGTGTTAAACCCATCATCCTGACAGTCATCCTTCTCCTGGGAGGGCTCGTAGGGGTCCCTGAAACTTCAAAGTCAGATTTGAAGGGGTTGCCAAAGTACAGCAAAGAGGAGATCCGCCGTGCCGTCATCGTATACGCGAAGCACTATCGTCTGGATCTCGCACTACTTCAGGCCGTTATCAGAGTGGAATCAAATTTTCGGCAGGATGCTGTTTCGCGGAGAGGTGCCGTGGGACTCATGCAACTCATGCCAGGTACGGCGGCAAGACTACAGGTGGCTAACATCCATGATTCTCTTCAAAATATTCAAGGGGGCGCGAAGCAGTTACGGCAACTCCTGAATGTCTACCATGGCAATCTCAGGCTGGCACTCGCAGCTTATAATGCAGGGGTCCATCGGGTGAAGCGCGACGTGCCGAGGATTCGAGAAACCAAGATCTACATCCAAAAGGTGCTTGCGTATTATCACGTCTATCAACGCCACCATAGGGTCACAAACGACCAAAATGGAATAAGTGGCGCAACGCGCTCGCCCTCCAAATCAAGCAGCGGGTCCGCCAAGTGGAACCCACACTGGCCGACCTAGATCCTTGCGCCTTCCTTCATAGCGCTCCTATCTCCGATCTTCCCAGCATAGACACAAGTCGGGAGGAGCGAGAGGAGCGATGGGAAATATGTATAAAAAGGTCAAGAAAAAAATACACCAAGCCGCTCCCCAACTTCTGTGGATAAGTCTGTTCGTAAGGTCGCCCCCTACCATTCAAATCCAGCACATTTTTCTATTTCAAAGAGGTCATGCCTAAAAAATAGGCATTGATTGAGAAGGCCTCGGGACCACAAAATATGGGGGGTGTTCGAGAAAAATAAAGTCAGAACAACATTCCTAGAAAATGATGGGTGCTTTGCATCACATGAGGAATTTCCGTAATGGGGTTCTACCCCGATATCACGGACGGTTGAGTTAAGAGTCGCTCCACCTGTTGCTGCATGTCGAGTCTCCGTCGCTGTCGCGGATTGTGAGACCGCTCAATGTAGTCAAAGATATCAGCCCGGGCTTCGGCTCGTGTTCGGTAGTGCTGGCGATTCACCCGTTCCCGTTTGAGTACCCCGAAGAGGCTCTCGGCGGCCGCGTTGTCGGCACAGCTGCCCACTGCACTCATGCTGCAGATCACGTGGTGCGCCGCCAAGAACCGTTGGTATTCCTCCGAGGTAAATTGGCAGCCCCGATCCGAGTGCAGTATGACTGGGGTCTGTGCCGGTCGCTGCCACAAGGCCATCAGCACGGCCTGGACAACCAACTGGCGATCCTGCCGTGGACTCATCGACCAGCCCACGACCAGGCCTGAATACAAATCCAGCA
>JBKJZK010000375.1:0-1141 GCA_046715215.1 Nitrospiraceae bacterium | reverse complement strand
CCCATAACGTCAATGCTGCAGGGTAGCCTGATGGTAGATTCTACAGATTTCCGTTCCAGCGGCAACGAGAATGCCGCACCGATCATTCAGTGCGTAGGAGTGGATGGCCCGACATGCCGAACTGAATAACGGGCTTTACCCGAAACGGCCAAATGTGTGCTTACATAACCCCATTTCCGGTCTGCATTGCGGGCAGGAATTAAAGCTTGGTTGGTTATAGCTAGGCTATTGCGGCGACAGGCTGCTCAAAAAGGCTGTCAGCAAGGCCGCAGCCGATGAAAGCACCGGAGGCGTAGCCTCTGGGCTACGTTGAGGATGCTTTCGAGGTGAGAACGCCGCTGGCGGCCTTTTTCAGCAGCCTGCTAGAAGATTTTTCGATACTGACGTGAATGCACCCCCGACTCGTCGGCAAAGCCGAGGGAGGCACTGTCGGGATTGCCGGTGTCGTTGAGATCGATTCGATAGTGCCCGCGGATGGCTTCCATCGCCACTTCAAAGGGAACGGCCTGGGGATACAGGTTGCCCGGAGCATGCGCGCCGCGGGTTAGGGTGCGGATCACGTCAGCCTGCGCGTACTGGGCGTCGGACACGATGTAGATATCGGCCACGGCATGGTTCCCCAGTTTATGGCCTGGGGTGGTGGCGGGCAGGAGATCGGTCAGGGTGCCGGAGAGCCGGTCCTTTCTAAACCGCTTCAAGAGTCCGGCGACTTGGCTGTCGGTTGCTTCTGGAGGGACAGTGAGACTGATGGCATTCATGTCCGAGACGGTTGCCTGGACTTTGAAGAGCACAGGCGCCGCTTCGGGATCTTCGATGATCGGTCCGGTTGGTCCTTCTGTTCCGGCGGCTTGTTTGTTCTTCGAGCTGGGCACGATGAGGAACACAAAAAGCCAGAGTCCTAACAGAATACCTAAGATGACGATCAGGGGGTGGATTCCGGCACGCTTGCCTTCTTCATAGGGGTGTGGCTCATCGCTCATGATGGCGTTCCTCGGTGACGGTGGCAGGATCCTTCTTCTTGGCTTCGTCCCACAATCGATCCATTTCTACAAACGAGAGCTCTCCAACCGTACGGCCCGACGCGGTCGCCTGGGCTTCGATGAATTGAAATCGTTCAACAAATCGGTTGGCGGCTTGGCGC
>JBKJZK010000374.1:0-2882 GCA_046715215.1 Nitrospiraceae bacterium | reverse complement strand
ATCGTCTGGGTGGGAAACAGCCCGTTCGTGTTGATGTTCGCGTGATAGCCGCCACCAACCGCAACTTGCCTGCCGCCGTCAAAGACGCCGCATTTCGCGCCGATCTATTTTATCGTCTGAATGTCTTTCCCATCGGCTTGCCTCCACTAAGGAATCGCCCGGAGGATATCCCTATATTGGCTCGACATTTCCTAAAACAATATTGCGTGAAACTCGGCCGTTCGTGCAAAGATATTGATCAGGAATCTCTAGAACGGTTGATTCGCTACACCTGGCCTGGCAATGTCCGTGAGCTGGAAAATGTGATTGAGCGAGCGATGATTCTCTCTCATGACCCTGTCTTGCGGATCGACGAACATGTCTTGGGTTCGCAGGACTCCTCCTTCACTGCGTCGCCACCAGCTGGCCTCAAAGCTTTCGAACAACGGCACATTCTGCAGACCCTCACACTTACAAATTGGCACATCGAAGGTCCCGAAGGAGCGGCTATGCGTTTAGGAATACCTCCCAGCACGTTGCGCAGCCGGATGAAACAGCTGGGGATGAAGCGACCGCCTTCTAGCTGAAGAAACAGAATATCCTCCCCGCACTATTCCTCTTTACATCCTCTCAGAAGGGGCAGCCCTCGATCCATCGTGAGCTGAGCCCGCAACTGGCCGCGACCCACCGTGGAATATCAACGGCCTTCTTCATGTGCTGCTACGGGTAGCCGCAAGGCCACCCAGCATTCCAATGAGTTGCGACCGAGTGGTTGAAAAGACTGAAAGTGGTACGGTCCATGCACCAACTGGGCTTTGCAAGCACAGTTCAACTCACCACTTGGGTTGAGTAAGGATTGTAAAAGTTCTCAAGAAGGAGAAACACCATGATAGCTGTCGCGTTCCTCGATGCCTTGCTATACGGGGGAGTGTTGATCTTCTGTTCGTTGGGAGTCTGGGCATGGTCGCAGGGATGCGATTCTTAAATAAGGTTCGCAGAGCGCTGAGAGGGCGTATTACCACCTGAGCAACTAGGACTCGGCTGGATAAATGAAGATAGGCTTCGTCAATATGAGGAAAAGAAAGGAAGGGTATCAGACATGAGTAGCACCGAACTGTATTTGGTGATCAACTATTTTGCGTCCTACTTTCCGGTTGTCATGGTGGGGGTGGCGCTGGCGATCACCACTTGTGGCATGAACGCCGTGGGGACGCGTCGTACCGGATAGGCGAGCGCGAGGGAATTTGGGGGTAGGTCTCAGCCTCTGCGGGCTGAGTCACGGAAAGAGGAGTGCTCGTCGTGATTCGATCACGCGTGAGGCATTCTTCATCATGGATTCATCGGCTATGTATGTTGGTGAGTTACCTTACTTACAAGGGAAAGGCCTCAAGACAGACACGAAGAGCGTTCAACCTTATATCGATGGAGGGCGTTATGAACAAGATACATCAGTCCATGGCAGTGTTGGTAATCGCACTCGTTGGCCTGGCGGGCTGTGACTACGAACCGCGAGCAGTCGGGGATGCAAATCCAGTCCGTGTGGCGGAGACGAAGCAGGCCCTTCGCGATCTCTGGGTCGGGCACATCTTTTGGGTTCGGCACGTCGTATCGAACAATGCGACGAATAATCCGGAGGAGCGGGATGCCGCAGAGAAGGAAGTCGTGGCCAATACAAAACAGATCGCAAGTACGATTACGCCGTTTTACGGTGAAGCCGCGTCGCAGAAACTTTTCAGCCTGCTGGACATCAACTATGGCGCGGTTAGAGAATACTCGGAAGCCACCGGCGCGGGGAATAAGCGCCGGCAGGATGCCGCGCTTGCCCGCTTGGCATCCAATGCCGACGACTTCGCCGTATTCCTCAGCGAAGTCAATCCCTACCTACCGAAAGACACCCTTCGGGGCCTGATCGCGGCGCATGGAGCTCACCATGTCCTCCAAATCAATCAGTACAAGGGAAAGGAGTATGCGCACCTAGGGGCAACCTGGCCGATGATGCGACAACACGTCTATGTCATTGCGGATACGTTGACGACGGCGTTGGTAAAGCAGTTTCCGAGCAAGTTTTCATGACTGGTGCGTGACGTCATCGCATGCATTCCGAGGCGGGGATGCCATCCCGGTCCCGTTTAAATGACGGCCGCAAACTGCCCAAAGGGGCGGACCAGTCCCCGGACGAGTACGCACAGACTGACCTGCTCGACGGACAACCTATTCCTGAGCGAGACAACTTGTATCTAAGAACGCGGAGTCTTCACGGCTCAATGCAGGTGTCTTCCAATCCTCTATCAATTAGATTTACCTGGTAAATCCTGCTGATGAGCCTCTTGCCGGCAGCGCGGTCTGCCGTTTGCTCTCTTGTTTACTTGTCTCGGATAGCTCCCTCGCGTCTGACGTCTGAGGAGCGCCCGCGTGCTTTTCCAAGAAGGACAAAAGACAGAGGGAATTATGAAACGGTCAAGTGCGAGCTCGGTCGTTGATGATGAACGAGCGCTCCAAGTAATTCAGAAACTGGTGAAGAATTCTTCATGATCCGTTCATGAATCGATCATGTGGAGGAACTACAGTAACACCAACGACTGAGGACAGAGTGACGTTCTGAAGCCAAGAGCTCATCGGGCCGAACCAACAACCGGGAGGCTGAATCATGGAACAGAAAATGGAGTCAAGAGAAGCAACGCGAGACGGAACTGTGGCAAAAGGGGGGGATGGACAAGCTATTGAGTTCCTTCCGGCAACCAAGCAGTTCTCGACAAGATCCTGCGCTCGTTGCGCCGGCCTGCTCGTGAACGAGTGGTACTACGACTTGGATAACACCGGAGAACACGACGTCGAGACCCTCCGCTGCGTGCAATGCGGGCACCGTGTCGATCCCGTGATCTTGCAGAACCAAATCCAGCCGC
>JBKJZK010000373.1:0-4131 GCA_046715215.1 Nitrospiraceae bacterium | reverse complement strand
AAAAGTCCGCCAGCTTCGTTCTCGCATAGCTAAGAGGCTCAACGTACCGAAGCGTACGCCTCGCCTCTTCGCTCGCTGCGGCCTTGCCGGACGGCCTTTTTGAGCATCCTGCCTGGTGGTTTCCCGTTGTGCCATCTGTGTGGACCATTGAAGTTCTCGCGTGTGAACATAGTTATTCCGCAACCTGTTAGCCCTCTCTGCCACCCCGGTCTTCGCAAAACCGATTTTTGATTGAACAACTAGGGGGGATTCCGCACAGTGGGGGCATGAGTCCCCTGACCAAGGTTCAATCGGTTCTCGCCAAGCCCTTCATGCCGGCGGTGTTCTTTTGTTCCGGTGTGGGCTATGACACCCTTACGCTGACCAGGATCGATCGGCTGCAAGACAACCTCTTGCTGCTAATCTATCTGCTGCTCTTGGGCGTGCTGATCGTGCTGACAGGGCGATTGGGGATCGAGCCGGCACCGGATAGGGAACAGTTGGCCACGCTCTCACCCTTCGCGCGCTGGGTGCTGCGCGTGAGGCCCTTCTATCCGATGGCCGTGCAGTTTCTCTTGGGCGGGTTATTCAGCGCCTATACGATCTTCTATTCCCGTAGCGCCACACTCACCGGCACAGCGATCTTTTTCGCCCTATTGGTCGTGCTGCTGGTCGGCAACGAATTTCTACGCGATCGGCTCTCCAGCCTGCGTCTCCTCGTGAGCCTGTACGCACTGGTGTGCTTCGCCTTTTTCACGTTCTTTCTCCCGGTCATGACCGGATACATGAATGCGGCGATTTTCCTGGTCGGGGCCGGCCTGAGCGCAGCCGTGACTTTTCGTGTGGTTCAGTTGATCTATCGCAACAATCCGGATCGGTCGAAGCGTGAGGCAGTCGGCATTACGGCCCCTGCTTTCGGGCTCATCGGTCTGCTCGTCGGGTTCTATTTCTTGAATTGGATTCCGCCTGTGCCACTCTCACTGAAGTTCGGCGGGATCTATCATGAGGTGAAGAAGACCGGCGATCGGTTCGAACTCTCGTTTGAAAAACAGTGGTATCAAGTCTGGAAACGGTCGGATGACATCTTCCCCGCCAACGAGCCGATCTACTGCTTCACGGCGGTCTTCGCGCCTGTGGATCTGAACACCACCGTCTACCATCATTGGTACTTCCGTCCGAACGACGGAAAACCCTTCACCCACGCCGACAGGATTCCCATCAAGATTTCCGGCGGTCGCGAAGGCGGCTACCGCACCTATACGTTCAAGCAACGACTTGATCCCGGCGACTGGCGTGTGGACGTCGAAACCGAAGACGGCCGAGTGGTCGGGCAAGTGTCTGTTGTGGTGGCAGAGCGGGGAGAGATAGGGGCAACGGCCAGAACGCTCTTGTACTAACGCCATGAAATGTCTCCGTGGTCTCAAATTACTTGAGGAACGAGAAGGAGCGGGAACGCCTGCGAACAAAGGCGATCGCGTCATGTTCCACATGAGACTGTTTCTAAATAAGGGGGATGAGGTGCCGCTGAACGAGACTCAGGCCAAGCATCTCCCAAAAGACATGATACGAGTCGTAGACGGCGTGACGTTTGTCGATCGTACCATTGTGCTCGGGCGGCGTGAGGTGGTGGCTGGTGTCGAGCATGCGCTGATGGGCCTGCAAGTCGGCGGCTATCGGAAAGTGCGCGTGAGCCCGCATTTAGCCTATCGAGACAAAGGGATCCCGGACCTCATTCCGCCGGATGCGGTGCTTATTGTAGAGTTGTGGCTGCGAGCGATCGTCTCTCCTGCCATGACCAAGACTCAGATACATTGACACCCCCTGAAGGCGCCCGCTAGGGTTGCTGCCAGGAGCGTGGGACACACGTTGTTCTTATGGAGCATCTCTACGAATACATGTCACGGTGGTATTCTGACGGACCTGGCTGCTCGGCTGTTAAAGAGCAGCCGATTGCAAGGAGACAACAAGTTCGCTAGACTCCCGTTATGGCTAGTGGTGCATCCTCAGTAGTAAGACGGAGGGCAATCCATGAGCGAGATTGAACAGCTTGAGAAAGCGGTATCAAATCTTTCTCCCAAGGATTTGGCGCAGTTTCGAGCCTGGTTCCTTGAGTTCGATGCGCGCGTGTGGGATGAGCAAATCGAGACGGATCTCAAGGCCGGAAAGTTGGATACGCTCATTGCGGAGGCGCGAACTGAGTTTGAACAAGGGAAAGCGCGCCCTCTGTGAAGCATACTGCTTCGTCACGATTCTGGACCGCCTATCACGCCCTCCCTGAAGACATTCGCTCCCTGGCCGACAAGAACTTTCAGCTTTTGAAATCCAACCCGCGCCATCCTTCTCTTCGCCTAAAGCGCATCGGAGAACTGTGGTCGGTACGGGTCGGTGATCACTATCGAGCGCTTGGTTTCGATGCCCAAGATGGAATCAACTGGTTCTGGATTGGCACCCACGATGACTATAACAAGATCATTGCTGCATGACTCGTAACGAGCCTTCCAAGCGACTTCCTCCATGCCCTTCCAGCCCCAATTGCGTCTCGACCCAGGCCCAAGACGAGGGCCATGCGATTGCTCCCATCTCCTATCGTAAGCCTCGTGCTGAAGCGAAGGAGGCGTTGAAGGAAGTCATCCGTTCCTTGCCCCGCATGCAGCTCGTCGAGGAAGACGAGACCTATCTCCACTACGAGGCCACCAGCCTGCTGCTGCGATTCGTTGACGATGTCGAATTTCTGTTCGATGATCAGGCCAAAATTATCCACTTCCGCTCCGCCTCCCGCACCGGCTACGGCGATTTGGGCGTCAATCGCAAGCGCATGGAGCAGGTGCGTGCCCTCGTAGGGGGAAAGCTGTAGCGCTATTTGGCAATTTCCCTTGGAGTTGTCTGGCCGCTTACTACGATGTCGAAAACAGGAGGCCGTACGATGAGAACGTTAGATCTTCGCTCAACCTTGACCTCGAGCGCAGCCTGCTAGTGCGCGGGACTGGGAGGTTTTGGGCCGAGCCTGGTTGTGTGCTGGAAGACGCACTTCGGGCAGGTGTAGTGGACGAACTGCTTGCCACCGACGAGACGCTTCTTCATCGGCACCTGGCACCAAGTGCAGAGGCGATCGGGGAGGTCGGCTGAGGGTGGAGTTAGGTTCGGTGTTGATGGAGTGACATTAGCCATGTGCGGCATTCTCTCCGACCGCTGAGAACCTTGTCAATCGATCGAGTGGCCCCTGAAAGTCTCAGTGTGAAAAAAAGTTTCACCATCCTCCCTGATGTGAAAAGTTTCGTGGTATAGTCCGAAATAACAATCCACCGTCACAGTTTTTTCACCCTCCTAACAGAAAGGTATACAACCTCTATGAATAGCCCGACTGATTCCGAGTCCACGATCTTTCCATCCGAGTCCCCAGTAGCTGCTTCCATTGCCCCCCAGGAGATGGTGGGTGAGGGGAAGGCGTGGGGACTCTGTACCGCCGTCGACCTCCAAGATTGTCATCCCGACCTGATCCGAAATGCCGACCATATCCGTCGCTATGTGATCGAGCTGTGTGAGCTCATCGACATGAAGCGTTTTGGCGAGTGCCAGGTCGTCGATTTCGGCTCAGGCCGCGTGGCCGGCTATTCCATGGTGCAACTGATCTCGACCTCGTTGATCAGCGGGCATTTTGCGAACGATACGAACAACGCCTACCTCGACGTGTTCAGCTGCAAGGGCTATGACCCTGCCGTTGTCGAGGCGTTCTCCAAAGACTTTTTCGGCGCGCGTCGCAGTACCGCGACGGTCACGCTCCGTTACTAGGAAGGGACCGGGAGCCGTGGCACCGCGGCTCCCGGTATCGATCCGAGAGGCCCGCGCCTTCCCACAAGCCATGAACCCCACCACTGTCAAAGAGTTTTTTCAGCTTCTCCCAGGTCGGCTCGACTCAGATGCCGCCGAAGATCTTGATGCGGTCTACCAATTTGATCTGAGCGGCGCGCAGGGCGGGCAGTACATTCTCACAATCCGTGAGGGGGCCTGTCAGGTCGCAGAGGGGGTGCATGCGGACCCGCACGTAGTGCTCTCGATGGCGGGAGAGGATTGCATCAAGATTCTGAAGGGCCAGTTGAATGGACCAGCCGTCGCCATGTCGGGCCGGCTCAAGATCAGCGGGGACATTGGTTT